>DPWF01000311.1 GCA_003526435.1 Chitinophagaceae bacterium
GAAGTAATTTTTGTATCGTTTCTGATGATCCTTACTTCATGATCGTACCATTTACGGCTGTCGCCCACATAATCGTAAGTGCCATAAAAATGCAGGTATTTAAATACGAGCCCCTGCACCCTCTTATCGTCTTTGTATCGCAGGCAGGCTTCCCTGATGGTTTGGTGGTATTGCTCATGAACGGCTTCATCGCCCTGGATATAAAATGCCCAGTCGCTTTCCGGATCAATGAGCTGGAAAGCTTTATTGGTTTCAACGGCCAGCACTGTTCCACCTGTTCGCAATGTGGGGTCCCATACTGAATGATGAATTTTTATTTTTGGGTCACCGATTGACTGCATCAGACCAAGCGTATCGTCATCGGATTCACCTACCAGAATAATCATCTCATCTACTACAGGAAGTATGGACCGGATAGCTTCAACAATGGGGTAATCATTGATCACTGCATTTTTAATAATGGTGAAACCGGCTATTTTCATATGACAAAGTAAACATGAAAAAAGCATATCAGCACACCATTCAACTTTTCTGTTGTTGATATGTTACCCGCTTTTATTTACTTCGTAGTTGTATTGTTATTGTTATGACCAATTTTATTCCCATTTTCCCATTAGGCATCGTAGTATTCCCGGGAGAGCAGGTGAACCTGCACATTTTTGAGCCGCGGTATAAACAACTCATCAATGATTGTTATGCTGCCAAAAAGCCATTTGGTATTCCCCTTGTTATTAATAATGCTGTTGCCGAGATGGGCACACTGGTTCAGGTTTCTGAGATTGTAGCTATACACCCGGATGGCAAAATGGATATCCGTACCCGGGGTGAAAAAGTTTTCCGGATCCTGGAGCTGGTTAAATCCATTCCCGATAAATTATATAGTGGTTCTATTGTGCATTATCCCGATAATGATGAGAGGCAACAACCACTGTTATTGCAAAAAGTAGTAACAGGCATTCGTGAATTACACCAGATCATTGGTGTCTCCAAAGACTTTAAAAAGCCGGATCATAGTCTTTGCAGTTACGACCTGGCACATCATGCAGGTCTTTCTGTAGAGGAAGAATATGAATTCCTGGGTCTCATGCATGAATTGCAGAGACTGGAATACCTGAAAAGACATCTAGCCAAAATACTTCCTGTTGTATCTGGTATAGAATCGCTTAAAGAAAAGATTCAAAATACCAACGCGCTTGAGTTACTGAAAGGCTTTAACTTTAATGTATAACCATGTTTATGCAAACCAGTTTATGTTTTGATTTTGGCAATACGCGTATGAAATGTGCCGTTTTTTCGGGGCGCGACTTAAAAGAGGTAGTGGTATTAGATGACGACAGTAGTGTGACGATTGCTGACCTGATCAGTAAATACCAGCCCCGGAAATCGATCCTGTCTTCTGTCATCAGACATAATCCGGAGATGGAAGTCCTTCTGTCTGAGAAAACCATATTCCATAAGCTGAACCATACCAGTAAATTACCTTTTTCCACGCCGGTTGGCAAGCCTGAAACCATTGGTGCCGACCGGCTGGCCATTTGTGCTGCTTCGGTTGATCTCTTTCCCAACCAGCATAACCTGGCGATTGGCCTGGGAACCTGTATTACCTATAACTACATCAATAAGGCTCATGAATTTCTGGGCGGAAGCATCTCGCCAGGTATGACCATGCGGTTCAGGGCCATGCATGAACAAACAGCATTATTGCCCATGGTAGAGCCCGATCATTACTTCCCTCTTATTGGTTACGACACCAAAACCAACCTCCAAAGCGGGGTAATCATGGGAATGGCTAAGGAAATTGATGGAATTATTGACGCTTATGCCTTGAAATTCAACAACTTTAACGTGCTATTAACCGGGGGTGATATGGCTTTTTTTGTGCCACATCTAAAAAACAGGATATTTGCCGACCCTTACTTAATATTTAAAGGCCTGTATGCGATCTGTGAGTACAACACTAGTCAGACTTAGTCTGTGTTTTCTGGTTACCGGATTTACCCTGCTTAATGCTAACGCACAGGAAAATTCTCCCTTTACCCGTTACGGGTTGGGCGACTTTTATAATGGTAGTCATGCCATCAGTCGCGCCATGGGTGGTTTAGGTGCTGCCTATTCCGATGGAACCAATAATAATGTTGGCCAGGCCATCAATTTCATGAATCCTGCCACTTATAGCAATTTCTTTATGGTGTCGTATGATTTAGGTCTTACGATTGATACAAGAAACCTAAGAAGTGAAAATCCTTCCGGTAAATTCAGGTCCAACTATTTCTATCCTTCTTATCTGGGTGTTGGTGTTCCGCTCAACAGGGCAAAAGGGTTGGGTATGGCGTTTGGACTAAGACCACTGAGCCGCATCAGCTATTCAGTTGTAAATCGTGAAAGAGTGGCGGGTGATAGTCTTGCTACCGTATATGAAGGTTCAGGTGGATTGAACCAGGCTTATGTAGGAATAGGGAAAAAATGGAAAAATTTCAGCGTAGGTTTTAATACAGGCTTCAATTTTGGAAGAAGAGAAATTGCTACAAAAAAGATTTTTATCAACGACTCTACTTTTTATTATCAGTCTAACTCATCTACCATTACCAACTTTAATGGGTTATTTTTCAATCCCGGTTTCCAATATGAGTTTTCTGTAGGCAAAAAAATAAATGAACAAACCAAAACAACCAGCAATTATATGGTTCGTATAGGTGGTTCTGCAACACTGGCGCAAAGCCTGTCTGCATCACAGGATCAGAAAAGGGAAACCTATACTGAATCGCAGTCGGGTGATATTACGATCGACAGCGTATCATTTGTAGATAATATAAAAGGTACTATTCAGATGCCTTCTACTTATGCTGCAGGTATTACTTTTCACAAAACAGCCAGCAATAATCGTGGTACTTTTGAAATGTGGTCTATTGGTGCAGAGTACACAGCTACACAGTGGAGTAAGTATCGCTTTTATAACCAGGCAGATCAACTGGTAAATAGTTGGCAGTTTAAAATTGGTGCACAGCTTTGTCCCGACCCATTAACCGGACGCAGCTACTGGAGCAATGTAAACTATCGCGTAGGTGCATTTATTGGAAAAGACTACGTTGATGCAGATGGCAATGGATTAAAACATGTAGGTTTTTCATTAGGTGCGGGTTTACCCATCAAAAAATGGAACAACTACGATCGCCAGTTTACTATTTTAAATACAGCATTGCAATTTGGCAAGAGAGGTTCAGGTGTTAATAATATCACAGAAAGTTATGTGCAGTTTACGTTGGGTATCAGCTTAACCGATATTTGGTTCCAGAAACGCAGGTATGATTAAACCTTCTTTACATATTAAAAATCTATTGGCAGCCTGTTTTGTGGGCTGCTTTTTTATGTGGGGTTGCGAGAATGATGTGAACGATGTGAAAGAACTTGCTAAAAGGGCTCCGGGTATTGAGGAAGGAAAAAGTATTGAGAGTTATATCAGTCAGAATGGCCGCATAACCGCCAAGCTAACCGCACCATTACTTTTGCGCTATCAGGGCGATAGTTTGCGTAAAGCAGAGTTCCCCAATACCCTGCACGTCGATTTTTTTGACTCTTCCATGCGTGTCGAAAGTCAGTTATTTGCCAAATATGGCCGTTATCTGCAAAATGAGAGTAAGGTTTTTTTGAGAGACAGTGTTGTAATCTTCAATACCAAGGGGGATACTTTATATAGCAATGAACTCATCTGGGATCAGTCCTTGGGACAGTTCTATACCAATACCCCTGTTACACTGGTTCAAAACTATCCGTATAAGCAAAAAGGACGTTATGCCAAAGGATTACGTTCTAACCAGGATCTTACGGATATCACTTTCTTTGATATCCTTCCCGGCAGTTTTGCCATTCTGCCTGATAGTACATTAAACTAGCAGACAATTATTAAAAAAATATATATTTGGGGCAACGATCTCCATTCAACTGGTGTCTTACCAGCGAACCCTTAATACTGTTTACGTAAAACAGGTGTTACCCTTCTGTATATGCCCATAAAATCAATATTTTATGCGTATCATCAAGCAATTTATGTATGTATTGGCTGTTACCACCGGCTTAATGGCCTGTAATATTGCCAAACAGTCGGCACATGTAATCGTTAACAATGAAAGTAATGAACAGATTTCCATGCAACTGGTCATCAGCGATCAGGAAAATGGAAAAACAAAGGAAGAGATCAACTATTCATTAAAACCCGGGTTACAGCATGTGCCTGTTCGTAAATTTCCCAAAGGTTCTTATGCGATCCAGGTAAATGCCAACAATGGTAGCATTTGTAAAAAATATCCGCTTGCATTGGATACAGATCGGTGGATCATGGTTACCTATATGCAGGATGATTCGCTCAGGTTACAGAAAAAATATGGTTATATAGATACCAGTGAACTCAAAAAAATCAATGGTAAATATGCCGGTTTGAATTTGTATGTAGAGAACAGAAGGCCACCTAATTTATAACCTCTTTCTTTCCTTCTCCGGACTTAAGTCCGGAGAAGGAAAGAAGATTTTGGATGAACATTCTTCAAATAAGCATGATTGATATAATTATCTCTACTCCGTTCCGTCATGTAAATTTTACACGCCTCAATCGAAATAATTAAATAAATTCATAGCTCCATTGCTTATTCACCAATAATCAACTGATTGCTATGAAAAAGAAAGACCTGAATAAAAAACAGGAAACAAATCTCACCGATGATTCAAGGAGAAAATTTCTCCGAAACAGTGTAACGGCTCTTGCCGGTTTTTATATTGTACCCCGCCATGTATTGGGCCGTGGTTATATTGCTCCCAGTGATAAATTGCGTGTTGCAGGTATTGGTGCGGGCGGAAAAGGTGAAAGCGATCTGTACAGTTTTTTTATGAGTGGCAAGGCTGATATTGCCTTTTTGTGTGATGTTGATTCGCGACAGACAGCCAAAAGCCGTGAGCGTTATCCAAAAGCAAAAGTGTATGAGGATTACCGGGAAATGCTGGATAAGGAACATAAAAATATTGATGCCGTATCTGTATCCACTCCCGATCATATGCACGCCGTACAGGCCATGGCTGCCATGCAATTAGGCAAACATGTGTATGTTCAAAAACCACTTTCACACGATATTTATGAGGCGCGTGTAATGACAGAGGCAGCCCATCGCTATAAAGTTGTTACGCAGATGGGTAACCAGGGCGCTTCCGGTGATGGTGTACGTCAACTGATCGACTGGTACAATGCCGGTTTAATTGGTGATGTACATACAGTTTATTGTTATACCGATCGTCCGGTTTGGCCTCAGGGTATTCAGTGGTCAAAAAACACATTACCTGTTCCAAAAGAGCTGAACTGGGATCTATGGCTGGGTACAGCTCCATACAAAGACTATGTAGACAATCTTGTTCCATTTAACTGGCGTGGCTGGTGGGATTATGGTACCGGTGCACTTGGCGATATGGCCTGTCATATTATGGCACCCGCATTTGCCGTATTGGGTCTTGGATACCCTGCTTCTGCCGAATGTAGTGTTGCCAAACGCTATGAAAGAAACTGGAACGCTGTTTATGCGCCAGAATGCGGACCACTGGCTTCACATATCATCCTCAAGTTCAAAGGGCAGAATGGCAAACCCGATCTTACCATGCATTGGATGGACGGTGGTATTCAGCCCGAGCGCCCGGCAGAATTAGGTCCTAACGAAATGATGGGCGATGGCGGTAACGGAACCATTTTCATTGGTACCAAAGGAAAGATGATGTGTGGTACATATGGCGCCATTCCCAACCTGTTACCTACTCATCTTACCAAGACAACACAAGTGCCACAAAGCATTAAGCGGGTGGCTAATGGAGATAATGGTCACTATGCTGCATGGGTAGAAGCTGCCATTGCAGGATATGGTTCTGAAGCTGCAAAAACACTAAGCTCTAATTTCGATGTAGCAGGTCCGCTTACCGAAAGTGTATTGATGGGTAACCTCGCCATCCGCAGCTATGATTTGCAAAAGAAAATGGAAGGTGGGCGTATTACTTACCCCGGCAGAAATATCAGGCTGGTATGGGATGGCCCGAACATGAAGATCACCAACTTCGACGAAGCCAACCAGTTTGTAAAACGCCAGTACAGAGATGGCTGGAGTCTGGGGGTGTAGAACAGAGGCATAAGAAATAAAAAAAAGGAATGAGGAAGTGTAGTTTTGTTTTACACTTTCTCATTCCTTTTTTATTTCCTATTTCTTATTCCTTATTTCGCTGTTTCGTCAGATCTGAAAACGGCTCATATACCCCGCATTTGCCTGTGCACTTTCCATAGGATTGGTGCCGGTGAATGCTTCCTGTTCTATGATGAAATTTTTCAGCCCGTATTTGGAACCTTCACCTAAAATTGATTTGAAATCAATAGAACCTTTACCAATCTGACAAGATTCATTGCCTTTTGCTGTTTTGGTAAGGTCTTTTACATGGCATAAACGAAAGCGGTTAGGGTATTTTTTAAACCATGCTTTTGGGTCTTCCCCTGCTGCCACTACCCAGTAAATATCCATTTCAAAATCAACCAGGTTCTTATCTGTTCCTTCCATCATTACAACCTGCGGCACTTGTCCATCCAGTACTTTGAATGAATAATCGTGGTTATGATACGCGAAACGTATCCCGTTCTTTTTAGCGGTTTCACCCGATT
>DPWF01000330.1 GCA_003526435.1 Chitinophagaceae bacterium
TGATACGAGTGAAGGGGCCCTGAAAGCCAGTTATCACCATGCGGCAAAGAAAATTGAGGCTTTTATACGCGAACATTAAACCTTGTATTAACAGGAGTATCCAATTAATAATGAATCACAGAGAAGAAATAACCGCAGAATTGAAACAAATCGTGCCGTCGATGACCCAATGGCCGTTTCATATGCCTTACAGTGTTCCTGTAGGTTATTTTGATGCAATAGCTGATAAATTGCTGGAGCAGGCTTCCAGTGAACTGGTTGTTGCAAAACGCCAGACATATGCAGTACCCCCCGGTTATTTCGATCAGTTACACGGCAATATACTCGCTGCTATTCGTAAACAGGATGTAGCGCAGGAACTGGAAGAGTTGGCACCCTCTCTGAACCTTGTTTCCAAACAAATGCCGTACACAAGAACTGCATTGCCCGCGTTTAATATGGAAGCCATTATGGAACGGGCAGCCATGACTGAAATACCTGTTATTCAGATGCCGGTTCGAAAAGCACGCAAATGGATGCCATATGCAGCAGCGGCTGTAGTAACGGGCGTTATACTGGCTACCGCTTTTCTGTACAATGGCAAAACAACTGATGAAGCAAATGGTATTAATTATGCGCAGGTGGATGTTTCACACGAAATGTCGAAACTAAGCGAAGAGGAACTGAATACCTATCTTGCTGCAACAGAGAAACTGGTAATTAATACTGGTGACCGCGATGTGTATGGTGTTGAAAATTTACCGGAAGTAGATGAACATATTGAAATGTCGAGTGACGATGAGTTGAAACAATATTTGGATGAGTCTACCGAATCTTTAGCCGAAGTGAAGGCTGATACAAATAGTTGATCATGAAAAAGACAATTCTTTTTTTTATTGCAGTGTTGATGGCTTCTTTTGTTATAGCACAGGAGCCACAAAGGAAAATGATGGGACAGCGCCAGAATATTGAGGTGCTGAAAGTGGCTTATTTTACCAAACACCTTTCACTTACTACGGAGGAAGCAGAAAAATTCTGGCCATTGTATAATGGTTATACATCGGAAGTAAGAAAAGCGAGAGGTGATCATAAAGAAGATATTCTTGCTTTTGAAGAAAATGTATTGAATATCCGTAAAAAATTCAGGAGCGACCTTAAGAAGATTCTTGTTACTGATGAGCGTGTAAACAAAGCACTGGTGGCTGAACGGGAATTTATGAATGTGGTTCGTAAAGAACTTCAGCAAAGAATGGAACAGCGCAGAAAAATGCGTGATCCCAATAAAACCGATCAGTAATCATTAACTTTTAAGCGGTCCAAAAACGGGTGATTGTATATCGTGATAGAACAAAAAGGTCCATCCTTTTTTCTGTCCTTCTTCCCACCATTGTTTCCGGAGTTCCATACATTTTTTTCCGTCGTAATCGTATTTGGCTACAAAACGGCTTTTCATCTGTTGCAGTTGTGGAGCATCGTCGCCACCAAAAAAAATGGTCTGCCCGTTTTCTTCTATCCAGAATACCTGGTGGTATTTGCTGTGTGCACCGGTTAGCTGGTAACGGATATAACCATCAATCAATCCTTCATCTTCCGTAAGCCATACCACGCGGCTGAACTCTTCGAGCAAGCGAAAATCTTCCGGAATATAAGAAGCGGAACCAATGCCCGATGCAAATTCCATTTCTCTTTGTTGTACATAATAAGTGGCGTAAGGAAAGCTGATAAAACGCTCTTCTGTTTGTGCATTATCAATCGTTACCCCACCTGCATGATCCTTGTGCAAATGACTCATCAATACTTTGGTGATCTGCGAGGGATTGATGCCTGCTTTTTCGAGGTTTTTATACAATTGCGGTGTTCCATCGGTTTCATTATAACCCAGTCCCGCATCGAGTAATATCACATCTTTTTCTGTGATCACTACAAAGGGTTGTATTTCTACGAGCAGGCTGCCGGTGGGGCGGCTGTTCAGTTCTTCCTTTTCTGTATCGAAAGGAACAAATACTTTGGTTTTATCGATGGTGAAACTGCCTTCTGAAAGTGGAATGATTTGCATGCCTTCGCTTTATCTTAATACCATTTGCCGATCTGCATCGAGCCTGAGCAGGATAAAAATCAACGCTGTAAAGGTAAGCAAAGAAGAGCCCCCATAACTGATCAGTGGTAATGGTATACCTACAATTGGAAACAGACCAATGGTCATACTCACGTTTACGGCAATATGGAAAAAAAGAATACTCACCACACTATACGCATATACCCGGCTAAATGTACTTCGCTGTCGTTCTGCAATACGAACAATGCGGTACAGTAAAAACAGGTAAATGAGTAAAAAAATAAAACATCCAACAAAACCAAATGCTTCACCCAGTGAAGTAAAAATAAAATCGGTATGTTGTTCAGGTACATATTTACCGCGGGTTTGAGTTCCTTTTAAAAACCCGCGTCCGAAGAAACCTCCTGATCCAATAGCAATCTTACTCTGGCGTACATTGTAGTCATCGGGCTTTCTTACCGGTTTGTTGGTGTTGCTTTTATCCTGCGCTTTTTTGTTTTCAGAACAATTATATTCTTTACCCACCATGCTGTAGATACGCGTACTCTGGTAACACTCCAGTACATTGTTGAAAATATAAGGCACCACAAAACGTTGCACCCCTACACAAATCAGCCAGATGGTAATAACAATGGTGAGTAGCTTTTTCTTCTTTTTAATCTGCTTGCGTAACAGAAATATGACAATGGCTGCTATAACCGTAAGAATAATTGCCAGCACATTGGGCTCAAGAATAAGTGTGGCAATAACCAACACGCCAAATGAAGAACCAATAATCAATATCTGTGCAGGTAAACCTTCACGATACATGGCAATTAAAAAACTGGTGTACACCAGGGCCAGACCGAGTTCATGTTGTAAAATAGAAAGTACGGCAGGTGATAAGGTGATGGCACCTGCAATGAGCTGAGAGCGGATTTTGGAGAAATCTACTTCCTGCCGCGATAGAAACTTTGCCAATGCCAGTGCCGCAAATATTTTACAAAGCTCGGCGGGTTGAAGGTTAAAACCACCAACCAATGGTATCCAGCTTCTTGAACCATTGATGTTTTTTCCGATCACAAAAGTGGCAAGCATGAGCAGTATGCCAAAGAGATAAAATAAATTAGCAAATGCGGTGAAAAGCTTACTGTCTGTGAGGAGAATAAAAGTGGCGGCAATGGCACATACACCTGCAAAAATGAGTTGCTTGCTGTAATTGGTTTTGCCATTGAGGAATGATGTAAACCAGTCGGTACCCGGTCTGTATTCCACCATGAAAATGCAGAGTATACCAATAGCTACCAGTATGGCATATAACCAGATAACGAGGTAATCAACACCCTGTGTGGCAATTTGATGGTTTCTTCTGTTCATACAACTCAGGCTGTTGTTTTTCTTTTGATATTGATTTTACGCTGTTCTTCCGGTAAAAGGGCCACTTTATTAGCTGAATCTCGTTTTGTTCCTTTTTTTGCAGGCTGCGGTTTGTTGGGTGTAACGGAACTATCTGTATCTGTTTCTTCAGGTGCTTCCTCCACACCCGATGTATCACGTGCCGCTTTTTTAGCCGCTGCCAGTTGCTGCGCCTGTCTTAATGAATCTCTTTTCACCATTTGTCTTTTCATTTGTGGTGGGATAAGATTCATATTTGCCAGTTGTTCAACTTTAGCTTTACGGTCATTACCCGTGATAGAATCTTTCAGATACTTCTCAATCAATAAGCTGGCAATAGGTGCAGCCGATGTAGCACCATAACCCGCATTTTCACACATCACAGCAATGGCAATACGGGGATTCTCTCTGGGCGCAAAAGCACCAAAGAAGGCATGATCTTTTAATTTTTCGCCACGATAGGCATTTTCTACTGTTCCTGTTTTACCACAAACATTGATGCCGGGTACTTTAGCATAAAAGCCCGTACCAAATTCCATGGTACCCTGCATGCCCTCATGTACTTCTTCCCAGATATACGCTGGTATTTCTTTGGTTCTGTGTTTTACTTTGAACTTATCGAGTAAGCCAAATTCATCACCCCCGTCAATTGAATCAATAAGGTGAGGAGTATAGTACCATCCTTTATTGGCTATAATGGCCATAACATTGGCCAGTTGTGTTAATGATGTTGCAATTTCACCCTGACCAATACTATTGGAAATGATATTACACGACTGCCAGTTCTTGCCAAATATGCCATGATAATATTTAGGGGTAGGAATATTACCCATTTTCTCCGAAGGCAGGTCTACTCCAAGTCTTCTACCCAGCCCGAATGAATAAGCGTACTGGTTAAAAGAATTCAATGCGCTATCTCTGTTGGGGTATTTAGGGTTCTCCAGTATTCTTCTGTAAGTAGCAGCAAAATAGCTGTTACATGATTTTGAGATAGCGGGCTTTAAAGTAAAAGTACCTGCAGCATGACAACCCATGGGGCGGCCACAACCATAATATGCACCTCCGCAACTAACAGTAAACTGGTCGTCAATTACACCTTAATTCATGCCAATAATACCAACCATGGTTTTAAAAGTAGAGCCGGGTGAATAGAAGGTACCCAGTGTTCTGTTCAACAAGGGTAATCTTGGATCGAAATACAACATTTCTACCAGGTGTTTTTTCCGTTGGTTCCCGGTTAAGTAATTAGGGTTATAGGTAGGCGCACTCACCATACAGAGAATACCTCCGGTTTGAGGATCAATGGCTACAATACTGCCTACTTTATTCTCCATGAGTTTTTCACCCAGTTGTTGTAACTCAACATCAATACTTGAGTAAAGATTATTTCCGGCAACAGCGGCAGTATCATATGCACCATTTTCCCAGGAACCTTGTAAGCGACCTTTATTATCCCGGATAAAACGTTTAATACCACGCTGACCCATCAGCACTTTTTCATAGGTATTTTCTAAACCTGTGCTACCAAAATAGTCGCCCATTTCATAACCTTCATCTTTATGTCGGCGAAGAAAGCCGGTATCTACTTCGGCCATGTAACCTAGAATGGCGGCACCTACACTATATGGGTAGGTACGTACGGAACGTTCATTCAAAGAAAAACCCGGGAAGCGGTACATGTTTTCATTGAGCTTGGCAAACATTTCGGGTGTCAGCAAAGCTTCAAACACACTGGGTTTAACGCTGGTGTTTTTGAAGATGAGGTCACGCATCCTTTTTTTATAAGTAGCCGTATCTATGTTGAGTAAGCGACAAAGCGTAGCCGTATCTGTTGCCCGGGCTTCAGCAGGAATAACCACCAGGTCGTAACTGATGGTGTTTTCAAGTATACCCCTCTTTTTTCTGTCGAAGATGATACCCCGATCAGGATAAATAACTTTTCGGTAGAAGGCATTGTTATCTGCTGCCAGTTTGTATTTGCTGGAAAACAATTGCAGGTTAATCAACTGCCCGGTTATGGCAATGAAAACACCTGCAAAAATAAACTGTATCACACGGCTGCGGCTCTGGTTGAAGACAGGCATATTTCTTTGGGACTAAACGTAAAAGAGAAGTGTACTACAAATTTGATGCTTTGTTGTGGATCAAACGAAAAAAGTTTTAAAAAATTGTTGCTATTTGTTGGAGCGTAAAATCAAAAGTCAAGGATCAAGAAATCAAGGGATCAGGAAATCACGAAATTGGGAAATCAAAACTTTTAACGCTATTTGCCCTATGCTGCATTGGTGCGGTACTTGCCTTTTCTGAGAAAAAGAAGTTCTGCCAGAAAGATCATCAGCAAACTGATGGCAGTAGTACCCAATACTTTTCCGAGGAAGTAAAGAAAGTCGCCAAACTGCAGCCACTCAATCAGTACAAGGTAAAAATGATGTACAAAAGTCAGTACACCTACATACAAGCTATAGGGTGCCCAGCCCATGCTTTTGCTACCTGGTTCAGAGTAACTCTGTTCAATGGTTTCCTGCGGTAAAAGCAGGTTGAGCAGGAATGGCCGGATATAAGCAATCAAAACACAGGGTGCTGCATGTAACCCGGTGGTGCCTGAAAAGAAATCAAGACTCAACCCAAATACAAATGCGATGATCATGAGGGCGATCCTGTTAATGGTAAAGGGCAGCCAGAGGATGTACAGGAAATAGATATAAGGAACAATAAAACGATGCAATGGCGGCACTTCATTCAATATGAATACCTGCAAAAAGATGAACAGAATAAAACGGATGATATTTTTTACTAAGCTGCTCATTGATTGGTCATGGGTGCGTTTTCCAGTTGTACCTGTTCTGCATACCTGGTATTTTCTACAAGATAGACATACTGTACATTAAAGAAATTGGTGGCGGTTTTTATTCTCAGGGTATAAAAGTTACTGGAAGGGTCCTCTACAATCGATGCAACGGTACCCACCATCAGATAGGATGGGAAATTGGCTGAGTATGTGCTGGTTACCACCGTATCTCCTTTTACCACTTTGGCGCTTTTAGATACATTGCGAAGAGTGAGGATAGACGGATCGTTACCATCCCATTCAATACTACCCGCATTGTTATCTTTTTTAAGCATGGCACTTACTCGGCTGTTACGGTGTAAGAGACTCATCACTTTACTGATATTCGGACTCGTTTCAACAACCACACCTACAATGCCTTGCGGACCAATAACGGCCATTCCTTTTTTTACACCCTGGTTGCTGCCTCTTTCTAAAGTGAGGAAATTGGTCTGAAGGGTAACGGTATTGCCTATTACCCTTGCAGGTAACCAGGTAAATTTCCTGTAACGGCCGGAAGAATCCCTGTGTGTAGTATCGGTATATACTTCTCTTGAACTATCTGGTGCAATATTGTTAGAAGCCAGCAGGTTTTTTAACCGGGTATTCTCTTCCGCCAATTGACGATTGGTTTCTGCCAGACTGAAATAACTGCGGAGATTGCTGTATTGTTTATTCAGGTTGCCCGTCAGTTCACTCGTGGCATCAGAAAAAAATGCCTCATGCGTTTTGCTGGAACGGGTCAATAAAATAATGGCAAATACCTGTAAGAGCAAAAAGCTCAGAAAAGTAAAATAACGCCGTATGAAAAAAAAGATATTCTTCAACCTGGGAATCGATTAGCGATCAAAAAAACTAGTAACCCTTTAAAACCGGTCTGTTATTCTTCTATCGCATGATAAATGGAAAACGCTGGTAGTTCTTCAATGCCAGACCTGTACCACGTACCACACTTTTCAACGGATCATCTGCTACATGTACCGGTAATTTAATTTTGGCACTCAAACGTTTATCAAGTCCACGCAACAATGCACCACCACCTGTGAGGTATAAGCCCCTGCGATAAATATCGGCAGCCAGCTCAGGAGGTGTGGTTTCCAATGCTTTCAGGATGGCTTCTTCTATTTTAAAAATGCTTTTATCCAGTGCCTCAGCAATTTCCTGGTAGCTTACCATGATCTGTTTGGGAATACCTGTTACCAGGTCACGACCATTTACAGGCATATCATCGGGCGGATTATCCAGGTCTTTCATTGCCGCGCCCACATTAATCTTGATTTGTTCTGCAGTACGCTCACCAATCAATAAACTGTGGTAACGACGCAGGGCTTCCATAATATCGGCCGTAAATTCATCACCCGCTACACGGATACTCTGGTCACAAACAATA
>DPWF01000386.1:0-994 GCA_003526435.1 Chitinophagaceae bacterium
AGATAATTTCAAAATTGCGGTATCCGATCAAGCCAATGTTTTTAATGGAGAAATTGACAGTAAAAAAGGAAGCGATGTCATTTTTGAATTTGTAAAAGATGATACTTCAGTATTGAAAACAAAACTGGAGCAAAAAGAATATGATGCTTACCTCTATGTTCCAACCGGGTACACTATTACAGGTGCTACCACTGATTCACTTCAGTTCAGGTCGGCCAAAACAGTAGGTATCATGACACGTGAGAAAATTGAAAACCGTATCAGCAAAACCCTTGAAGAGAAACGCCTGATGGCGATGAATATTTCAAAGACCCAACTCGACAGTATCCAGAGCCAGAAAGAGTCTATTACGTTCTCCAGTTCTTCTGGTAAAACAGAAAATCAGGCAAAAGTAGGATTGAGTTATGGTGTGGGGTTTGTTTCCGGGTTCATGATTTATATTATCCTCTTTATTTATGGTACCATGGTTATGAGAGGTGTGGTAGAAGAAAAAGTGAGTCGTATTGCAGAAGTAATCATCAGCAGCGTAAAACCATTTCAGTTGATGATGGGCAAGATTGTTGGTATTGGTGCAGTAGGGTTATTGCAGTTTATTATCTGGGGTGTCTTGATTTTTGCTATTCAATTGCTGATCCCGGTATTGTTTCCACAGTTGTTTGAACAGATGCAATCGCAACCTGTACAGCCTGGTATGATGGCCGCTGCAGAAACAGCCAAACAGTCCGGAGCGCTAAGTGGTATAATGGCAGGCTTAAATGAAATCAACTTCCCGCTGATCATTGGCTGTTTTGCCTTTTATTTCCTGGGAGGATATTTCATGTATGCATCCTTGTTTGCAGCAGTAGGAAGTGCAGCTAATGAAGATATGCAGGATGCACAGAGCTTGTTACTACCCATCATGATGCCGATTATTTTCGGAATCGTAATCATGATGCAGGCTGTAAATAATCCTAACGGAAGCCTGGCTGTTTTCGGAAGCCTGTTCCCACTTACA
>DPWF01000386.1:1027-6731 GCA_003526435.1 Chitinophagaceae bacterium
CGATGGGGTAACAGTATTTCAACTGATATTGAGTATGGTATTCCTGATACTCGGTTTCTTTGGAACCACCTGGCTCGCCGCCAAAATATACCGCACCGGTATCCTTATGTACGGTAAAAAAGTTACCTGGAAAGAGTTGTGGAAATGGGCGGTGAAAAAGAATTGAAATAAGAAATAAAGAATAAGGTTACAAGATACAAGGAGTAAGATACAAGAGAGGAGTAATATTCAACTCTCTTGTATCTTACTCCTTGTTTTTCTTGCCTCTTGTTCCTTATTATTCCTCTGTTTAAATCGCCAGATTTAATAATAGCACTCCAATTATCCCAAGTACCGATATAATGGCTTCCATTACCGACCAGGAGAGGAAGGTTTGTTTGAGGGTGAGGTTGAAAAATTCTTTAAACATCCAGAAACCGGAATCATTGATGTGAGACCCAAATACACTCCCGGTTCCTATGGCGAGCACCATGAGTTCGGGTGATACATTGCCTGCTGCTACCAAAGGAGTAACCACACTTGCGGCTGTAATACCGGCAACAGTGGCAGAACCAATGGCAATCCTGAGCAATGCAGTAACTACCCATGCAAAAATCAATGGCGGCATCTGCCATTTACTGCTGAATGCTGCAATGTATTGATCCGTTCCACTATCCTGTAATACCTGTTTGAAAATGCCTCCTGCTGTAATGATGAGTAGAATAACAGCAATACCAGAAATGGCTTCATTCAGCCATTTGGTGATGGTTTCCATACTATTGCCTCTCTTTAACCCAAAAACAGCAATTGCCAGAAATACAGACAGCAGTAAGGCAATTGTTGGATCGCCAATAAACAACAGTACTTTCTTTAATAATTGATCTGGTAAAAAATAATTAGCAATAACTGCGATGGTAATCAGTATTACCGGTAAAAGACCAATCAGGAAACTGGGTAAAGCAGCCGGCAACTCTTTACTACTTTTTTCATCAGTGCTGAATAAAAAGGATTTGATATTTACTTCAGTGTTTTTTAATAAACGACCCAGCAGCGGACCCGCAACAATCACCACAGGAATAGTAATGATGAGCCCATAAATCAATGTTTTTCCCATATCGGCTTTAAATGCATTTACAAGAAATACCGGGCTGGGGTGGGGAGGAAGAAAACAATGAGTGGTGGATAAAGAAGCTGCCATGGGAATAGCAACGTATAGTAATGGCAACTTAGCCTTATGAGCAATGGAAAAAACGAGCGGCACCAATATCACAAAACCTGCATTATAATAGAGTGGAATGCCAATAAAAAAACCAGTCAGCATTATGGCCCATTGAATATTCTTTTCTCCAAAACCATTGATCAGTGTTCTTGCAATTTTTTCTGCCGCACCACCCGCTTCCAGTATTTTACCGAGTATGGCACCAAGACAAATAATTAAAGCCAGTCCACCCAAAGTATTGGCCGCCCCTTTTTCAATTGATTTAATAATCTGCATAGGCTCCATTCCCAGAAAAATACCAGATAGTATGGCAACGATAAGTAATGATAAAAACGGACTGACTTTTTTGTAAGTCAAAAAAAGTTGCAGGCAAATCGCAAATAAAATAACAAGCAGTTCCATATGTTTGAATTGGATGTATTTATTTTTTTACAGGAATACTCAGTACTGCCTGCAATGCAGGCTTAGGTTGTTTATTCCTGTTCCATAACAAAGGATAATTGGTACGGCCAGGTATAGGGTAGTCGTTTTTCCAGCTCATACCATCATGAATACCCCAACAGGTAACCCGGGCTATTTTATCTTTTTTCCTGTAAAAAATATCAAACAATTCTCTGTACCGATTGGTTAATTGTTCCTGTACATCATCGGGTAATCCATTTTGGTAAGGATCAAGAAATGTTTTGAACTCTTCAAGTTGAAATTGCCTGTCGCTCATACCCTGACCAATAATTTGCCCTTCTTTGGTCAGTGGTAACACATCCACATCCAATTCGGTGATCATTACTTTCAGACCGGTTGCTGCATACGCATCAATAGCTGATTCAATATAATCAGTTTTAGGATAATTGAGTCCCCAATGTCCCTGCATACCTATGCCATCAATCCTGATGCCTTCCCGCTGTAACATGTTAACCATACGAACAATACCATCTCTTTTTGAAGGCCGCCATGCATTAAAGTCGTTATAGTATAATTCGGTATCAGGTGCGTATTGACTGGCAAATTTGAATGCATATTTTACAAGTGTGTCTCCGTTGCCAAAAGCATTTACCCAACTGGTGGGCCTGTAACTGCCATCATTGTCAATCACTTCATTTACCACATCCCATGCATGTACCCTACCGGCGTAACGACCAGCTATTGTTTCAATATGACTGCGCAGGCGTTCAATCTGTTCTGCTTTACTGTTGGGTTTTCCGCTGGCATTGGTAAAGAACCAGGCAGGAACCTGGTTGTGCCAAACAAGTGTATGCCCTACAATAAACATTTTATGGGCTTCACCAAAAGATACAAATGCATCTGCCGGACCAAAATTGAAAACACCGGGCTGCGGGTTAATCAAAGCCGCTTTCATAGAGTTTTCAAGTGTAATACTGTTGAACTGTTTGGTAACGATCTCCTGCGATAATTGATCGCTACCCGAAACAATGGCATCATTTACGGCTGTGCCCATCAGGAAAGCATCTTTATAAGCTTCTTTCAATGAAGTGGCAAACTGTTGAGGTTTGTTGGTAAAACTAAACGCACAGTACAAAACGGTAAAACATACAACAACATTAATCCGGTGCTTATTCATGTGGCAGTAATTGTAATTGGGTCAGGCAACTGAATTTACCAGTGTACCGATTGAACTGATACTTATTTTAATTTCATCATCACTTTGCAAAGTGAAACTACTGTCAGGTACAATTCCGGTACCGGTCATGATCAAACAGCCAAAGGGGAAAGAGGCTTCACGATACACAAATGAAACCAGTTCTTCGACTGTTCGCTTCATTTGAGCAAGTGTGATAGATCCGTTAAATACAATATTGTTGTTCCTGAGAATAGTTAATGAAATTTCTGTATGCTTATCAATGGGCTGGTCACTGATGTAAACACAGGGCCCAACTGCGGCACAACTATCATATGTTTTGGCCTGTGGCAAGTACAAAGGATTTTCTCCTTCAATACTTCTGCTGCTCATATCATTGCCAATGGTATAACCAATAATTTTCCCGGAAGATGTTACAACCAGCGTTAATTCGGGTTCAGGAACATCCCAGGTACTGTCTTTACGGATCCTCACTTTTTCACCATGGCCTACCACACGATGTGGGGTGGCTTTAAAAAAAACTTCAGGTCTTTCGGCCTCATAAACTTTTGCATAGAAATCGGCGCCGCCACTGTCTTTACTTTCTTCCTGTCGGCCAATTTTACTTCTTAAATAAGTTACACCGCAGGCCCAAAGCTCCTGCTGCCTGCCAATGGGTGGTTTTAATGCAGACTCATCCAGGTGATTAACCGGAACCGCTTTTGCCGACTGAATCCAGTTGATCGCTTTTTTTAAAACTTCATCATCATTAATAAAACTGCTCCAGTCTTCTCCTGCTGCGAGGTATAGTTGATCATCCTGTTCCAGAACAATACCATTGAGTAATTGATAAGCCTTCATATTTTTATTTTAAACCGATGCGCAATACCCGCATGTCGTTGGTAATAAATAAAGTTTTTTCATCGTCAGATAATGCCACATTGGAAGCAGCTTCATCCAGTTTAATTTTGCCGAGTAATACTGCATTGCGATTAAAGATCCAGATACCACCTGGTCCAGTTGCAAATACAATTCCTTTACTGTTTATTTTCAATCCGTCGGGTAAACCTTTTCCGCCCTTTTCCATCCTGGCCGTGTAAAATATTTTCCCATTTTTTAAATCACCATCCACAACATCATAGATATACCAGTTTGGTTTAGCCGGATCAGAACAAGCGATAATCAGTTGTTTTTCACCAGGAAAAAAAGCGATGCCATTGGGGCGTGTAATACTATCTGTTAAAAGAGCGACTACTCCATTTTTTTTTCGGTTGTACACACCATTAAATGGTATTTCTTTTTCCGGGTCATTATCATTTTGCATGGGCAGGCCATATGGAGGGTCACTGAAAAAGAGATCACCCTGTCTGTTATACACAGCATCATTCGGACTGCTGAAACGCTTACCCTTATAGTGATAGGCCAGCCTGAGAAATCTAGGTTCGGGTTTGTCTATAGTAGTTTCCATCACTGCCATCTGTCTGTTTCCGTGCTGACAAAGCACAAGATTTCCCTGAGTGTCGAGTAACAATCCATTACTGCCTGGTTCCTTACTTTTAGAGATTGAAGTGCCGCTATATCCTGATGGGCGCAGGTAGATTTCTTTGCCATTGGCCTCAGTCCATTTATAAATGGTATTGGTGGGTACATCAGAGAACAAAAGCATTTTATATTTTTTTATCCATAGTGGTCCTTCGCTCCATTCAAAACCCTCAGCAATGATGTCAGCTTTGCTGCTTTTGTCGATTACCTGATCAAGTGCAGGATCAATGCGTTCAATAATACCTGTTGATTTGTATTGACCAAATGAAAAACAGCTAATAGATAAACCAATGATAAGTGCAGTAGTTCTTTTCATGATGATGATTTAATGTGAATCTCTGGTAACAACAGAGCCTGAACTTCCCTGAAGAAAATCAAGATCTGCACCTTTATCTGACCCCATTACATGTTTAATATACAGGCTTACATAACCCCTTGTAGCAGCGGGTGCCGGCGCGTTCCAGTTGGCCCTTCTTTTGGCTAATTCATCATCCGGAACATCAAGATGTAATTTTCTTTGTTCAACATCCAATTCAATCATATCTCCATTCTGTACAAGTGCCAGGTTACCGCCAATGGCCGATTCGGGCGATACATGCAGTATGGCCGTACCATAAGCAGTACCACTCATTCTTCCGTCACTGATGCGTACCATATCCCTGATTCCTTTCTCCAGTATTTTCTTAGGTAAAGCCATATTACCCACCTCAGGCATACCCGGATAACCAACAGGACCTACATATTTTAAAACCATTACACAGTTTTCATCAATGTCCAGTTCAGGGTCATCGATTCTCGCATTATAATCTTCAATGCTTTCAAATACAACGGCTCTTCCTTTATGCTTCATTAAGTGTGGAGAAGCGGCAGAAGGTTTTATCACAGCACCATTCAATGCCAGATTACCTTTCACCACCACACAACCTGCTTCTGCAATTAAAGGTTGTTCATAAGAACTGATCACTTCTGTATTATAACAATCTGTCTGTCCTGCAATATTCTCATGATGGTTTTTACCAGTTACAGTTATTACATTTTTATGTAGCTGGTCGCGCAATTCATGCAATACAACCGGCAAGCCACCAGCATAATAAAAATCTTCCATCAGAAATTTTCCGGAAGGCATCAGGTTAACCAATAATGGAATCCTGCTTCCGAGTGTATCAAAATCATCGAGTTGAAGATTCACGCCAATTCTTCCTGCAATAGCCATGAGATGAATAATAAAATTGGAAGAACCTCCCACCGCTGCATTTACCTTGATGGCATTCTCAAATGCTTCACGGGTCAATATTTTATCAATTGTGAGATTCTCTTTCACCATCTGTACAATTCTTCTTCCACTAAGCTGTGCCATTACTTTTTTCCTTGAATCGGCCGCAGGTATG
>DPWF01000386.1:6760-13858 GCA_003526435.1 Chitinophagaceae bacterium
AGCGACTCCACCATACAGGCCATGGTAGAAGCGGTACCCATTGTCATACAATGCCCGATACTTCTGCTCATACAACTCTCCGCATATTCGCATTCTTCCTGTGTCATTTTTCCGGTCTTCATGTCTTCATCAAATTTCCAGACATGTGTTCCGCTGCCAATAGTCTGGCCTTTATACCTGCCATTCAGCATGGGACCACCGGGAACAACAATTGTGGGTAATCCTACACTGGCGGCACCCATTACGGTAGAAGGTGTTGTTTTATCGCAGCCAGTTAAAAGCACTACGCCATCAATTGGGTTGCCGCGAATAGATTCTTCTGTATCCATGCTTGCGAGGTTACGGAAAAGCATAGCAGTAGGCTTGAGCAGTGTTTCGCCCAAACTCATAATAGGAAACTCAAGGGGAAACCCACCTGCTTCCAGCACACCTTTTTTTACTGCTTCTGCATGATCACGAAAATGCGCATTACAGGGAGTAAGTTCACTAAACGTGTTACAAATGCCAATAACGGGTCGCCCGTCGAACATATCAGTGGGCATACCCTGGTTCTTCATCCAGCTCCGATAAATAATTCCGTCTTTATTCTTTTTTCCAAACCAATCCTGACTGCGTAATTGCTGTGACATAGCTATTTATTTTGTTTGTCGTCTTTCGTTTTTGATGGCATCGCCTGTTGCGTCGCACACTTGAACAGGTGTAACATTATTCGGCAGTGAGCTCAATTCTTTTACCTGTTCGCATGGCTTCATAAATGGCTTGGAGGTATTTAACATCTCTTCTTCCCATTTCGCCGGGCACAATAGATGGTATATTGTTTTTGATGGATAAAGCAATGGCATCCAGTTGTCTGGCCTGTTGGTTCACTTGTGGAAAATTCATGGAACCTACAGGCGTTTTGCCACTTAATCCATTGTAATTATACGCAGTGGTAAGTTCAAAACTACCTTGTTCAGCTTCGGCTTTCAGGAAATTCATGTTGTCGTCATAACTCGCAAAACCATTTCCGGTCAGACCGTTTGGAAATTCAAACTGCCAGCTCAAGGATTGCTCAACTTCACTAAATCTGGTTAAATCTGTTTTCTTTCCTTCCTGCGCCGTAACAGCAATGGGTTCCATACCAGTTGTGTAACACATACCCTGAACGGCATAAATGCCAAGATCCATTAAAGGACCACCCCCTGCATATTTGTGTTGCAGGCGCCACTGGTTAGGTGCTGCTTTGAACCCAAATCCACCACTGATTTTTTTAATCTCGCCATATTTTTTTGAAGAACCCAGCTTAACCATTTCAAGATTGTAAGGTTCAAAATGTAAACGGTAACCTATAGATAAAAACCTATTGGCTTTCTTAGCAGCATTAATCATGAGGTCGCAATCGGCAACTGTAATGGCCATTGGTTTTTCGCAGATTACATGTTTTCCTGCTGCGAAACCACGAATGGTATATTCAGCATGCATGCTATTTGGTAGCACCACATAAATAATATCTATATCAGGGTTGTCTTTTATCTGATCATAGTTGTGATAGTTGTAAATATTTTTCTCGGGTATTTTGTATTTTTTTGTCCAGGCCGGAATTTTTGAAGCTGTTCCCGTAACAATACCTGCGAGATAGCAGTGCGCAGTTTCTAACAGTGCCGGACCTAACTGACCGGTCGCATAACCACCTAAACCAACCAACGCTATACCCAACTTTTTATCCTGTTGCATATTTTTTTGTTTTAAGGCCATGGGGTTCATGAGATCATCAGCAGCCAGTAAAGGCAGACTTAACCCCGCCAGCCCCAGGTTGCTGAGAAATTTTCGCCGCGATGATTGGTAATGATTAACCATAAGAAAATGTGTTACGTAATATAATTGTTATTTTAAAAATGACCGGCAGATTTAATCAGCATTCTTTCATTGGTTAACTCGGTTAGAGAGAACCTAATAATGTCAAATGCCTTGTTGCATTTATTGCATGAAAAATTCAGTCTCTTAAAATATAAAAGATTGAATTGTAGTTGTTTATAATTGATTATTGCATCGTATTTACATAGTCGCATAAAACAGAATGCAACTCGTATATTGAGTTGCATTCTTCCTGGCAGATTGAAGCAGTGTTAATGCAAATCAAATTGCTATGTTGCATTCACTTACATGATCTTTAGAAAGGAAAATCTGGTGGAAGATTTTCTTACAAAGGCAAACAAACCGAAGCAGTAATATATCCCTGTTTTTCTTCCTGTACCCTCAAGTTGGCATTTTTACCATATAAAAGAAACAGCCTTTTCCTGGTTTCATCGAGCGCTTTGGATTCGTTTTCAAGATATGATGAAAGATTGCCCTGACTTATTACTCCAAAGCAATGCAAATCATCTTTATACTCGGAGTATAATTCAAGAAAGGTGTTTTGGCTGCTTGTATTGATGCCATACTTGATGGCATTTTCAACCAGGTGCTGAATGACCATGGCAGGAACAGGTTGGTCGAGTGTATCCTCGTCAATGCTGTAATCTACCTGCATCTGATCCGAAAACCGTACCTGCTCCAGTGAAATATAATCTTTGATAATGGATAACTCTTTTTCGAAAAGCGTTTTCTCTGCCTTGTCTACTTGTATGCTGCTGCGGAGAATATTACTGAGCATGGTAATGGCTGTTCTGGCCCTTGACGGATTTTNNCGAATACTGTTTAAACCATTGAATAAAAATTGCGGATTGATATGCGATTTGATGGTAGTGATCTCAAGTTCCTTTAACAGGTTTTCCAGCTTCGCCTGTTCTATATTCTGCTGTCTTGTTTTTTGAACGTAATGGTAAGTGAAATACAGTAGGTTCCAGATCAATACAAAATGAAAATACGAGAATGCAAAACGGATAGCGATATTAAAAAAAGAAAACTCTGAAAGATTAACAGACTGTATCCGTAATAACATTTCTGTGGTCACAATACAAAGACCAATGAGAAACGAAAACAAGAGGGATAATATCGTTAAAGCAAGGAGCTGTTTTTTAAAATCAAGCTGCAGAATTTTTGTCTGCTGAATTACCATTCTCATTAAATGTGTGAGCCAGAAGCCAATAAATACATGTGTAAGTAACTGCTCAAAAAAATAGGGCTGCGGCTCAGTACGAATAGATAAGTAAAAGAAAATATAAATCAGACAATACAGGGTCCATCCGGTGATCTGAAAAATCCAGTATGTTTTTTTGTGGCTACTCATCGGGGTCTAAGATATTAAATATGCTTTTATATGCGGTATATAGTGTATATACGGTTTTTGAGCGTCTCTCACCGGTGAATGAGCTACTGGTGTATTATTATGTAAAACTTCATGAATTATCTATAAATTTCAAGCCTAATCATTCACCCTTATGAAGAAAATTAGCTGTTTTTTACTGCTGTTATCACTTTTCGCAACAACTGAAAGCTTTGCTCAGGTTAAAGAAGAGTGGAACGCCATTTTCAAATCCATCAATGAAGAAGTTCAAAAAAACTCAAAAGCCTATCCCACTTTAAAAGAGGCTACGGAAACCATCGGGCACCGTTTGACCGGGTCTAAAAATGGTGAAAAAGCCGAAGCATATGCGTTCCAGTTGCTGAAATCTTATGGTTTTAAAGATGTGCGCTACCAGCCTTTTGAAGTGGAAAGCTGGAGCAGAGGTACATTAAGTGTGCATGCCGGAACCAATGTAAATGCCTTGAAGGAAGTAAAATCGGTAACGCTGGCTCACTCGCCCGTTGCGGCAGATGTTACCCTGGAAGTGGCAGATATGGGAAATGGTCTGGAAGAAGATTACCTGGCCAATCCGGGAAAAGCGGAAGGTAAAATTGCATTGGTATACCTGGGTGTATTACCAGGCTCAAAGCCAGGTACGAGGAGCTTGCACCGTTCCGAAAAAACGGCACTGGCAACCAAATATGGCGCCAAAGGTATTATGATCATCAATACTGCCGATGGTGGTATCTTACTCACAGGTACAGCATCTGTAACAGGAAAACTAATACCTATTCCGGCCGTATGTATTGGTAAGGAAGATGGTATGGCATTCAAAGCAGAAGTAGCAAAAGAGAAACAGTTTGCGCATATCAAAATGACAAATTTCTCGGGAATGATCAAAGCGAGAAATGTAGTGGCCACCATTAAAGGCAAAACAAAACCCAATGAAAAAATAGTAGTGGGTGGCCACCTTGATAGCTGGGATCTGGCAACAGGTGCTATTGATAATGGCATCGGCTCATTCTCCGTACTCGATATGGCACGCACTTTTAAAGTCTTGAAATTGCAACCCCAGCGCACCATTGAATTTGTAATGTTTATGGGCGAAGAAGAAGGGTTGTTGGGTTCAAAAGCATATGTGGCGGCTGCAGTAAAAGATAAAAGCATTGACCAGATCAGGTACATGCTCAATTATGATATGACCAACGACCCCAAAGGTTATTCAACCACTGCAGAAGAAAGCCGTGAATTGTTCCAGGGAATTGGTGCCATTGCAAAAAGTATCGACACCAGTTTTACCAACCAGTTTAGAAGTGGTGCAGGCTTGCACAGCGATCACCAACCATTTATGCTACATGGTGTTCCAACAGGTGGCGCAGCAGGAGGCAGGTTGCCAAATAATGCAGGCCCCTGTTACCATGCAGACTGCGATGGGTTTAAGCTGGTAGATGAACAGGGAATGAAAAACACTGTTCGTTTTAATACCATGTTATTGTTCGGAATAGCCGATACAGAAATCATCAAAGCGAAACATTTCACCGATACCGAAACAAGAGACTTTCTGCTGAAAAGCAATCTCAAAGAACCCCTGAAGATTGCAGGCGAATGGCGCTGGGAAGACTAGGAGAACAGAGGAATAAGAAACAGAGAAATAAGGAATAAGAAATAAGGAAGTAGTGATTTCTCCTTACTTTCTCATTCCTTATTTCTCTGTTTTCAAAACACCTCGCAGCACTTCTTTTTTCCCATCAATTTTTGATGCCTCATAAGTCAGGCCGAGTATGGTGGCGATCATGGGGTAGATGTGGATGTTTTCAAATCCGTCAATCTTCAGTCCTTCCTTAAAGGCCGGCCCCCAGGCCTGGAAGCTGGCACGCATATCGGGGAATGTAGGATCATAGCCATGTTTACCAGGGCTGGTTGGTCTACCCTGTCTGTTGAATATTTTCGGAAGTTTTGCTAGTAGAATAATATCACCGATGCGATTGAAACGATCGTCCCTGGGTTGGTAATGAAATTTTTCCGGCATATCTGCTTTCAGGTAAACATCATAGTCCTGAGCTTCACTTTTTAGTTGCTGATACATACCATATATTGCTGACTGATCTTTGGCATATAATTGGACAACAGCATTCCCGTTATTAATAAAAAATTTTGAGGTGTCAATAGATGTGGGGTAAGCAAGGGTATGCTGATGGTCAACTTCTGTCATACCATGATCAGCTACAAAAACAAAATTCACAGGTAATCCTGAAGATTCGGCTACGGCGTTTAACCGGCCAATATTTTCGTCTACAAACCGAACAGCTTCTGCTGTTTCTTTACTGTCTGGTCCATGTGTATGAGCTGCATGATCTACATCAGAAAAATAAAAACTGATAAAATGGGGTCTCTTATCTTCCGGTAAAGCCAGCCATTGTTTTATTTTTTCGATACGAGCATCAATGCTGATTTTTTCATTGTAGATATAATAATAAGTAGGAGGCAGGTTTTGAATAGGTGCTTCAGAAGCCACCCAGTAAAAACCCGCTGCAATCATTTGTTGCTGCTCGGCAAGCACCCATAAAGGAGTACCACCATACCAATATGGATCGGCCACCATTTCTTTATTAGCCATGGTATAGGTCTGTTTCCTGTTGAAGTCAACAAAACTATTGTCAACCAGACCATGGTGTGCAGGATATAAACCTGTAACAATGGTATAATGATTAGGAAATGTTAAGGAAGGGAAAGATGCTGTCATATAAGCCGCTGTGGCTCCTTTTTTTCTCAGTTGTAACAGGTTTTTTGCCTGATACTTTTCCGCAAAATCGTGCCTGAATCCATCAGCAGATATGAGTATTACATAAGGCTTTTGTTGTTGAGTCAGGCTGTTCATTCTACCCGGAACAATTTGTTCTGTTGTATCCTGGCCTGATGTGGCAGCCATCAAAAAGAAACACAGAATGGTATAAGCAAGTTTCTGCATGCGTGAAATTTGTGAAACAAAGCTAAGCGCTGAAAGCTGTATTTGGGGAATAAGCGTATGACTTTACTGTCAAATTTTACCCCATTTGTTTTGTAAGCTTACTGAACAGATGATGGTAATGATTGCCGATAGCATACCACCCGCCAGATCCAGGGGGAAATGCTGGGCGAGGTATACCCTTGAATAAGCAGCTACTAAGGCATATAAAAAACCTGCAAAAACAATCCATTTTTTATCGATCAGAAAACAGGCCATGAAAAAAATGGTAAAGGCTGTAGTAGTATGACCAGATGGAAAACTATTCATGGTATGCAATTCAACACCTGCAACATGGTGAAAAAGGGAGCTGTCTGTAATAGCCAATGATGGGCGTGGCAGTCCTTTAAAAAAAATATTCTTGCTTAGTTGTGCAATGAGTGTAGAAATAATAATGCAGGCAAAAGCCAGTATCCAGTATTGTCTGCGAAAGGAGAGTATAAGTAAAGTAACAGGTACCCAGATGATTCCATCGCCGAAGTACGTACAATACCTGAAAACCTGATCGGCGATTGGGCCTAAGTTAGCGTTGAGTAATAAAAAAGCGTTTTCCTTTCCGTACCATGCAGAAAAAACGAATAAAGAGGCGCTCAATAACAATGTAATGAGTAGCGCTGTTTGTAGGTTTTTAGGCATATGTCGCTTTATGCTGTTCACAAAGCGAAGAAAAGGAAAACGCTGCTAACCTGCAATTCTGTTTATACCACTCCTGCCAGTTCCAGGCTTTTTTTCTTAAGTTTAATGATATCCAGGTTATCAATAATCGGATCGTTGGTAAGAATAAGAGATGTATTGTTTTCTTTCCACCAGTTTTGTCCGGTCAATTTGTTTACATGCAAAACACCCACCAGATACTTTCTTTCCGCTTCTGCGTGCCATTCTTCAATCC
>DPWF01000137.1:0-1743 GCA_003526435.1 Chitinophagaceae bacterium
ATGGCAAGCAATCGTTAGAGGCCGCTCCGTTTCCACGGAGTGGCTTTTTTTTCTTCGTCACATTCCGATTTCAGATCAGAAGTTTCTCTACATGGAAGTCCGAAAATCCGGGGTCCGAAAGTTGGTTGCTGTTTTATTGCGGGCGAATTTCTTAGGCATGCGATGAGAAAACTAAGGTTTGTTAGTATAATTTTTTTTAATGGATTGATGGTTGATGTTATTTACTGTTCTATATTTGATCCAATGAACGCATTTACAAACAATACCCGATTTTATTTTTTCTTTTATTACTTCTTTAACCAAAGAAGCCGGGTTGTATTTGCTAAAGCATAACGAGATTAGAAAATACTAAACATACAGTCCCGGCCGAATAGGTCGGGATTTTTTTTTGTGTTGAAGGAAGAAGAAATAAGAAATAAGGAATAAGAAATAAGGAATGTCCAAATAAGGAAGGAATACCCAAATCCTTTCTTATTTGGACATTTCTTATTCCTTATTTCTCTGTTTTAACAGTCCTTTTTGTATAAATCACATCATTTAACTAATTTAGAGTATCATTAAACCCATGGGAAAAAGGTACACAATACTTTTATTGGTATACATGACCCTCGGAAGCAGCTTTGCATCCGACCCGGATTTTAGTGTTGACAGGTTAACAGCATTCGGGGAACTGCAATCAAAAGTATCCCGTTTTTATCCCAACCCTGCTACCACCGTCATTACTTTTGAGTTTGATAAAACGGTTGATAAATCTTACAGTTTACTCATCTGCAATTTCCTTGGTAAACGGATGACGGAAGTACGTATCACCGAACCCAAAGTGGTGATCAACCTCGACGACCAGTATTATCGTGGTCTTTACATCTACCAGCTCCGCGACCAGACCAACCGCATAGTAGAGTCGGGTAAGTTCCAGGTGGTGAAGTAATTTTCTCTTTTAGCGTTTATCATTTAGTCGTTATTTCAACGCTTCTTCTTTTTTTATTTTCATATATTTAAACTTACCTATCCTGTTAATGACGGGAAGATTAACCAAGCTAATGCTATCTATATGAAACTGCTGATCAGATCCATTGTAAGGATATTGGCCATTGTATTGCCGGTATCGGGTATGGCACAAAATAAACCGGCCAGTGCCGCAGAATTGAATACTGCAACATTTTCCAACCTGCGTTTCCGATCTATTGGTCCGGCCGTAACATCGGGTCGTATTTCCGATTTTGCGGTGAATCCGAATAACCACAGTGAATATTATGTGGCCAGTTCGGCAGGTGGTGTATGGAAGACTACCAATCATGGGGTTACATTTCAACCCATATTTGATGCACAGGGTTCTTATACCATTGGCTGTGTAACAATAGACCCCAATAACAGTAATATTGTTTGGGTAGGTTCAGGTGAAAACAATAACCAGCGTGCCGTTGCTTATGGTGATGGTGTATATAAATCGGAAGATGCTGGTAAGACCTGGAAAAATATGGGTTTGAAAAATTCAGAGCATATCGCTAAAGTCATAGTAGATCCAACCAATTCCAATATCATTTATGTGGCGGCGTATGGTCCGGTATGGAGTGAAGGAGGAGAGCGTGGTGTATATAAATCTACCGATGGCGGTGTTACATGGAATGCTGTAAAAACAGTGAGTAATTATACGGGTTGTAATGACCTGGTGATGGATCCGCGCAACCCGAACGTATTATACGCATCTTTTCACCAGCGCATGAGAAAAGTGTTTACTTATAT
>DPWF01000137.1:1750-2946 GCA_003526435.1 Chitinophagaceae bacterium
AACAACAGATGGTGGAGCTACATGGAAAAAAGTAGAAGGTGGTTTTCCCGGAGGCGAACTGGGCAGGATAGGGTTGGCCATCAGCCCGGTAAATCCTGATGTATTGTACACAGTAGTGGAAGGAAAAGATAATAAAGGAGGAATCTATCTTTCCAAAGACAAGGGACAGAGCTGGGAGAAAAGAAGTGGTTTTGCCACATCAGGAAACTATTACCAGGAAATAGTTTGTGATCCCGTAGATGTGAACCGCATTTTTATTACAGATGTATATTACAAAGTGAGTGATGATGGCGGCAAGACAATATATAATTTAGGAGAAATTAATAAACACATCGATAACCATGCTATCTGGATTGATCCGAACGATACCGATCATTTGATGGTAGGTTGCGATGGCGGTATATATGAAACATGGGATTTTGCCAGAAGCTGGGATTTTAAATCTAATCTTCCCGTAACACAGTTTTATAAGGTAGCTACCGATAATGCTTATCCATTTTATAGTGTACATGGTGGTACACAGGATAACCTGAGTTTGGGAGGTCCGAGCAGAACTACCTCTGCTAATGGAATCGTTAATTCAGATTGGTATATAACTTCCATCGGTGATGGTTTCGAAACACAAGTAGATCAGTCAAACCCCGATATCATCTATGCGCAAAGCCAGTATGGCGGACTGGTGCGCTTCGATAAAAAGAGTGGAGAGTATTATGGCATAAAACCATCGGAAGGAGAGAACGAAGCAGCTTACCGTTGGAACTGGGATGCGCCATTGCTGATCAGTCAGCACGATAATGCACGTTTGTATTTCGGTGCCAATAAAGTATTCAGAACCGATGATCGTGGTAACAGTTGGAAAGTAATCAGCCCCGACCTCACGCGCCAGCTTGATCGCAATCAACTGGAAGTAATGGGTAAAGTATGGTCGGTAGATGCCATAGCCAAAAATGGTAGTACAGATATTTTTGGTCAGCTTACATCCATTGCAGAATCAAAATTAAATGCCGATGTATTGTGGGCAGGTACCGATGATGGTCTGATACAACTTACCCGTGATGGTGGAAAGAACTGGACAAAATTTGATAACCTGCCTGGCGTTCCTGCCATGAGTTATGTACACCAGATCATAGCATCATTACATGATGTAAATACGGCTTATGTATGTTTCAACCATCATCGCTATGGCGATTTCAAAC
>DPWF01000161.1:0-181 GCA_003526435.1 Chitinophagaceae bacterium
CTTAAGTCCGGTGCAGGGATGAGAGAATGTTTTATTTTTGTGTGATGAAGATTATTCTATGGGGTTTACTGATTTATTTTCTGTACAACCTGATTTTTAAGATTGTTGTACCCGCCACTAAAGTAGCTTCTCAAATGAAAGATAAAGTGCGTGAAATGCAGCAGCAGCAAGAAGAAGCAAG
>DPWF01000161.1:283-3504 GCA_003526435.1 Chitinophagaceae bacterium
AATAGTGAGCAGTCAGTAGTGAGTCGGGTAATAAAACTCACTACTGATTACTCACTACTCACCACTACAGCTCCAGTTCCTGCAAGACCATTCCGGGTTGCAACCAGAAGGTTTGAAGGCCTGCTTCTTTGGCTCCCGTGATGTTTTTAAGGGTGTCGTCGATAAAAAGGGTTTCTGCCGGGTTCAGCTTTTCCAGTTCCATGATTTTGGTGTAAGAAGCCGGATAGGGTTTTCTTAAACCCAGTTCATGCGAATAGTAAGCTGTCCGGAAATAATCATTAAAATTTTTTCCTGCGAAAGTTTCCTCAAAGTTCTTCATAAAACATTGATAATGAATCAAATTAGTATTTGAGTAGAGGTACACCGGGTACTTCTCGCCTACCTGTTGCAGCCATTCCAGTCTTTCTGCCGGGAAGTCGAGTAATAAAGCATTCCAGGCTGTTTCAATGGCTTTATTGGTAAGTGAGGTTCCTGTTTCTGTTCTAAAACGATGGTAAAATGTTTCAGGGTCAATTTTCCCCGTTTCCAGGTCCTCAAAAAGTGTATTAGAGAATTGCTGGTTGAATCGCTGATCAAAATCGGTTATACCCAAATCAATAAATGCTTTTTCTGTAAGCTGGTAATTGATATCAAGAAAAACACCACCGAGATCGAAGAGAATATTTTTGATGCCGCTCATGTTACAAAGCTATGCAGCAATCATTTACTCGGCAGGTTCTTTTAGTCCTTTTTGTTCTTTTATAAATAATATGCCATCAAACACATAGGCCCATTGGCTGATCAGTGATCGTGTATGTAAAACGGGTGTCATGTACCAGGGGCTTTGTAATAAATGATCGGTTGGTAATGTTCTTAAATCAATAAACAACGAACTACTGGTTTGTTTGTTAAGTATGTTTTCAATACTGTGTTCGGGCACCACAATTTTTTCAACCGGGTTATCCATACTGACCCATGCACGAGGTGTATATGTACCTGATAATGAAATACAGGCTAATGAATAAATCGATTCCTGACCTTTCTCCAGTAATAATTGGGTGAATGATTTCACCGTGTCTTTGTCAAACGCGTTCCGATACATGGGACCCGATGTGGGATGATTTTCCACCGCCTTCCCATAATCTCTGATAGCATGATAGTTGGCCGTCCAGATAATTACTTTTTTATTTTTATACCTGTTCTGTAATAACCAGTATGCATTGGCCGCCATATGTTTTACACGGTATTCTCTAAGCCATGTATACTCCGCAGTTGCTCTGATGTTATATATCAATTGCTCATCAACAGCATTAGCGGTTTTTTTATTTTTCCGCAATTCGGTTTTGAGGCGATCGCACCAGGAGTAAAATTTTTCCTGTTCGGTTTTTTCCACTTTATTATTGTAGTTGAATAACAAACTATCTACCATTGACAGGAACCAGTTTTTATCCCCGCTATTTTCAAGACTGAGTTCCCTGGTTTTCAATAATGCTTCGAGATGTGTACGCAAATTTCGTTTCGCATAGGCCGACCTGAAGGCAATGGCATAACCATCCATTCGCAAAGGTTTATTGGTTCTGGCATTTTCAGAAAGATAGTTCCAGAAATTTTGCATCGCCGTGGATGCTGACCAGAATGGGCTTACAATAGATTTAAAGCTGTCGATTGAATATTGATTTGTATTCGATGACATTTGATTGAACGCAAAAAAATCATCTTCCCAGAGTAATACACTAAACCCTTTTTTCTCAACCAGGTATTGTACCAGTTTGGCTTTTGCCTGCATACTGCTGGCGTCACCATGATCCTGTTCACCTAATATTACGACCCGACTGTCGCTAATAGCTTTACCTATATAATCCAGATTTGAAACCGTTTGATTTTTTGCATCAAATATTTTCATATCCGGTATTAGTAGTTGCTGTGCTTTTGATGCAACTACTAAAATGCTAAAGCATATACTCATTAATACCAACTTGCTGTTTATCATATCCTTTATTTTATAGCTGTTGTACTTTGCGGAAAAAGACACCGAAAATAAACTGCCGTAACTGTTGGTTTGTCCGGTATTGATGAGTGGTTGTTATAAAACATTCTTTATCGCTACAGTTATGTAGTTCGTAAAAAAATGACAGGGGTTCACAGGTACAGGTGTTTTTATACAGCGAATCCTCTCTCATTTAGTCTCAAATCTTCAAGCCAATTAACCAAGTTCATACATATTTTAACCAAGAAGCTGGTTTAATAAAACCTGAAAGTCTTAAACAGTAAATTCATCTTCAAGCTCCGAAGGAATCCTTCTGACATTCACTTTCAAAACAAGCCAACCATGTTAAGCAAGCAATTACTGAAAACATTTTACCTGTTATTATTACCCGCCTGTGTATGGGCACAGGGTGGAAATAATACGCCTCCTCCCGAACCCTTTGCACGTATCAAGAAGCCGGGTGAAAAAGAATTGTATATACCCGGTAAAGTATTTCGCATTCCGGATGGCAACAATTATAACAGCGATACCAGTGAGTTCAGTTATTCAAGAATGGTAGAATCAAAAAATATTGTGGTGTTCTGGTCAAAAGAATTTGGACAAGACCCCATGGCCAATCCTGTTGAAACAAAACGTTTCAATGTACAGGATGCGGTAAAAGAGCTGGAACGCTTTTATGATTTCTATGTAAATAAATTAAAGCTGGTGGTGAAAGGAAAATCATTTACTGATCAGTATAAAATGATTCTCTATGTGATTGGTGGTAGTGGTGCCACAGCATTTGGAGGTGGTACTGAAAACAAGATCGGTTTATTATGGACCCCCGCCGCACGTATGAGTAAAGCGCCTTATGGTGCACTGGCACATGAACTCGGACATTCCTTTCAATACATGATTCGTGCAGATAATGGACGCGGTCCCGGTGGACCTATTTCTGAAATGTCGGCCCAGTATATGTTATGGCAGGTGTATCCGGAGTGGATGACTTTCGAGAATTATCACCTCAAAGATTTCATGAAGAAAACACATTTTGCTTTTCTGCATCCTACCAATATGTACCACTCTCCTTATGTATTTGAATACTGGTCTAATAACCGTGGTATTGAATTTTTTGGTGAATTTTCGCGTGCCACTTTAAATGGTGAAGATCCTGTAACAACTTATAAACGTATTACCAATCTTTCTCAGGAACAATTTAATGATGAGATGTTTGATGCATCACGTCGGTTCATTACCTGGGATATGAAACGTATTG
>DPWF01000321.1:0-3701 GCA_003526435.1 Chitinophagaceae bacterium
CCCTGTTAAATGCGTTTTGCATAAGTAAGATCAAAAGATGCGAAACGCATTTAACAGGGAGAACAGGAGAAAGGGAGTTTATATGGAGTCGTTTAGAGCGTATTATTGGTTGTTATTATGTTTTCGATGGCTGCTTCTGTATCGTTGAATGGTCCGGAAGCGGCTATTTTTATGGTGGCCATGGCGGCGCCGAAAGAACCCGCGTAATGAATAGCCGCCCCTTTTATGCGTTGATACAGGTAACCTGCCATATAGGTATCGCCACAACCTGTTGCATCTTTTGTAATGGTGGGTTTATAAGCAGGTATTGCATGTAAATCTTTCCCGTCATAAATCAACGATCCTTTACTACCCGATGTAATGATCACTTCCTTTACGCCCCAGTCGAATAATCTCCTGGCGGCCGTTTCCATATTTGTATCGCCGGTTAATGTTATTGCTTCTGTTTCACTGGCTTTTAAAACAGAGATATAGGGTAATGCTTTTTGTTTGTCTTTCCAGTCTATGGCTACCACTTTCTGGTTGATTACTTCTCTCAGGTATCCTTGTACATCGAGCGACACAATACCTCTTGTTGAAAGATCTACTATTAATGCTGTAGGTATATCGTGGGCAAGCAATGGGCCAAGGTGAAAATAGGTTGACTGAACAGGTGGCAGATTGAGTACCGAAAAGGGATCTGCTTTATACAATACATTTTGCACCCGGTTATCGCTGTCATCAGCATATATATTTTCGAAATAAACTGTATGCTTGCTGGGTAGTATAGTAGTATCAATACCTGATACTTTTAATGATTCTGTAAATACAAAATCTGCCGGGGCCAATGCTGTTACCAGGTGGTAATGCAATGGCAAATGTTTTACTGCGTGCGAAAAATAAAAAGAAGTTCCACCTGCCATATGCACGGTATGACCGGGTGTTACAATTTTATCGTGGGTAATATGGCCTATGCAACAGAGATCGTACATAAACATAAAACTACTTCAATCTACAAGATATTAAGCAGGCTGTGAATAGAGAATGTATGGCTTCTGATCATTATCGCGCGTTATCAAACACAAATGACCTGATACGCAACAGTATTCCATGAATTTTTTTAACCAGCTCCTCATTTGTAGCAGTAAATTTAATATTTGCTACCACTTTTTTTTCTGTATGAAACCTGATCCATTTATTAGTGGTTATACTCCCAATATTTTCCGGAACAAATTCAATGCCTGCATCATTGTCTTCTATTGCCCCTTTTTTAAGTTGAAATAAATTGAACCTGAAACCCGACTGTTTGCTGTCTAACAATGATGCATCCCCATTCATTGAAACTGATAATAGAAATTGAACATATCCATCCGGACTTGTTTTTAATAAATGGTTTACACTATCTACCATTTGCTGTAAATATTTATCTGGCCGCTCTTGTGCATTTACAGGATGATTTGTTGTTATAAAAAATAACATAAAAAGAAAACTGATAAGGGCTCCTGTGAATTTCATATACTTATGCTTCTTGTACTGAATATACGCATAATATATTATTTGCAGCCCCAGGCAATACTTAATGAATGGTAAAATTTATACCTTTAAAATAGCTTTCACTATTTATTTGCCTGCATATGAGAACCTTACTTTTAATTACCGGGATCTTAATATTGTTTGCTGCAGAAATACTACGTGTATATTTTATTATGCCCATGCCGGGCAGCCAGCAAAGCAACACGATTGATATTGCTTACTTTATTGCAAAAAACATCTTGTGGTTACGGCTGACAGGTCTTGTATTGTTTCTGATTCCGGCAATAACCATTTTCAGGAACGGATCGAATTGGAAACGTTTTGGTCTCATCTTTGTCTTTATTATATACCTGGTTGTTGTATACATGTTCAACTTTGTGATGGAGGCCGACAAAATGTTCTATCAGCCAAAACACAAACATTTTGCTTCTTATGCTGATAATAAGATCGACAGCAATAAACTGGTATTAGGTGTTTCATTAAATGGTATTGCCAAAGCCTATCCCATTCAGCTCATTGGTTATCATCACCAGGTGGTCGATTCAATTGGTGATACACCTGTTATTGTTACCTATTGTACTGTTTGCAGAACAGGGCGTGTATTTAGTCCGGAAGTAAATGGAAAGATTGAACAGTTCAGGCTGGTAGGTATGGATCATTTCAACGCCATGTTTGAGGATGCCAGCACTAAAAGCTGGTGGCAACAGGCCACAGGAACTGCTATTACGGGTAAACTGAAAGGAACATCTCTTAAAGAAATTTCTTCTCAACAGGTATCACTTAGTGCGTGGAATCGTATGTTTCCCGGAACGCTGATCATGCAGCCTGACAGCAGTTTTAAAGAAAAATACGAGAAGATGGATAGCTATGATAAAGGGTTATCCATGGGCTCATTAACCAGAAGAGACAGTGCCTCATGGCAACCTAAATCGTGGGTGGTGGGTATCTCCATTCAAAATGAAGCCAAGGCATTTGACTGGAATGAATTGGTTAAAAAAACAATCATTGAGGATTCATTAGCAGGAACAGCTTTGGTGATTACACTGGAAAAAGATAATGCTTCTTTTCACGTATGGAATAGAATAGTAAATAATATCTCTTTGCGGTTCTCTAAAAACAATAGCACTGGTTATATTACCGATATACAAACCGGATCTGTTTGGAACGAGGATGGTAAATGTATTTCAGGTCCACTGGCCGGTCAGCAGTTAAAAATCATACAGGCTTACCAGGAATTCTGGCATTCCTGGCAAACATTTCATCCGGAAACAAAAAAATAGCGTACTTAAAATTATTACAGCTTGTTCACTTGGTTCCAATGCTGTCAGTGATATGAAAAAAATCGAAATCAGCAACACCGCCCGCTGTTTTCGTTGCATAATTGAACAAGGCAAACCGATAACCAATAAACTGTGGAATGGTATAGGCCATTTTTAGTGGTGCCCCAATCGCTGTCCATGATTTTCCATCCAGGCTATAAAAAAAATGAGCGATGTCTTTTTTATCTGTGAAATTACATTCAGCTTTTAGGTACACGGTTGACTGCGCTAAAGCTATTCTTGCTTGTTCTACCGGTTTACCTGAGCTGGCGTTAACGAATACAATTTCTTTTTGATGACCATTTACCTGTACACCCAGTTGTCCAAAGTTTTTCTGCAAAAGCCCGAGGCCTGCAAAATCACCATCTTTCATATTTGTTACATCCAGTAAAGTTGATCCCGTACAAACCGGACCAATGGTTCTTTGTGTGAGTGAATTACGTGCCAGTAAAAAACTGGTATCGGTTCTTCCTGTTTTCAAACGCAGGTATCCTTTTCTTTCTGTCAGCGACCATAAACTGTTTTCAGGATGATGGTTCCACTGCCAGACAAGCGGCAAGGCCCGGTCTCCTTTTTTTCGTGTAAACTCATCTGATGCTACAATGCCGGGTATGAGTCCTTTACCTGCAGGCAGATCGAGTGTTGCTGGTACTTTACCTTCTACTCCTAAAACCGGCCACCCATCTTTCCATTCAACTGGTACCAGATAAGGAATACGTCCTACAGCACCATAGTCGCGAAATAAATAAGAAAACCATCTGCCATCCGGCATATCAATCAACCCTCCCTGTGCCACGCCCAAATCCTGTAATGCCAGTCTGCCTTCCCATGGTCCGGTTAATTTATCTGCTCTATGTATTACCACTGTTG
>DPWF01000321.1:3728-5430 GCA_003526435.1 Chitinophagaceae bacterium
ATAATATTTACCATTTACTTTAAACAGTTGTGAACCCTCACCCAAACCACTGTTACCAACAGACTGACTCGGCGCTGTTACATCTTCAATCACTACCTGGTTAACCCCTCCTTCTTTTATGCCTGTAAGATCATCTTTCAATTCAACCAGTATAAGTTTACGGTTGCTATAAAGCATATACACTTTACCATCGTCATCAAAGAATAAAGAATGATCGTGCAGACTGGGTTTAAATGACCATGATTTCCATGGTCCTTTTTCAATATTTTTTGTGGTATAAATATGTGTACGGCCGGTTGTTTGCGCAAAAGTGGTTACATAAAATGTTCCCTTATGATAACGTATGCTACTTGCCCAGGAACCTCTCCCATACGTACTTTTACCGTTGTTAAGGTTTAATTCATCAACACTCGCGAGGGTATCATAAGCATAGCCAATCATTTTCCAGTTCACCAGATCTTTCGATTTCATGATGGGTACACCTGGACTCATATGCATGGTGGTACTGCTCATATAGTAAGTATCTCCCACTCTTATCATCGATAAATCGGGTACATCGGCAAAGATGACGGGATTGGTTGCTTTTTCTGATTGTGCAGATAACAGACTGATGCCCGTTAAAAACAAAATCGTATAGCTGAGCAATTGTTTTTTCATGTAGCTGTGCTTGTAGAATTTGGAATAACGATTATTTCGATACCGGTTTAACACCTTCACGGGTCTGTATAATTTTCTGAATGGTTCCGTCTTCATTGTAGTACATATCATCTACGCAGACCGATCTCCTGTAACTACCCCCTGTGGGCAGGCTTCCGTTGTGGTAGAAAAAATAGGACTTGCCTTTATAGTCTATGATGCCAGGATGTGTGGTAAAGCTATTGGGTACATTTTCCTGAATAATACCCTGATAATGCCAGGGACCTGTTGGACTACTTGCAGTGGCATATTCAATCATTTCAGGCTTTGTACCTTTTCCTGCATATACCAGATAATAAAGCCCCTTACGTTTATACAACCATGGGCCTTCGATAAAATTTTTTACCTCTACCACTGTAACCGGCCCCTCTGTTTCAATCATATTTTCTTTCAACTTCACCCATTTACAACTACCATTACCCCAGTACAGATACGCCTGTTTATCGTCATCAATAAAAACCGTCGGATCAATATCATCCCATGCATGTGGTTTGTCTTTGGTCATTTCATTGGTGATTAAAGCTTTACCAATGGCATCCCTGAATGGACCTGTGGGTCGGTCAGAAACAGCTACTCCTATGGCTGCACCGCCATTGCTGTTACTGTCTTTCTTATGAAACGTAGATACAAACCAGTAAAATTTTCCGTTGCGTTCAATACACTGGGCAGCATAGGCATCGCCGGTGGCCCATGAAAAAGTGGCTGGCGAAAGGAGGGCACCGTGGTCTTTCCAGTTTACCATATCAGTTGTTGAAAACACATGCCAGTCGGGCATCTTATAGTTGGTAGCGGTTACCGACGCTGTATCATGACCCGTATACAGAAAAAGTGTGTCTTTATATACAATGGGTGCGGGGTCGGCTGTAAAAATGTGTTTAATGATCGGGTTTTGTGCAAAAGACACAACAGCCATCAATAATGCAATACTGGTCAGGATGCTTTTTTTCATTGTTTTGGTTTCAGGATGAACGAATGGTGGTATCGTTTTTATTCTTTACTTATAAAT
>DPWF01000309.1 GCA_003526435.1 Chitinophagaceae bacterium
TCTTCACTCAGTCCGTCTTTCTGTAATTTTTTTACCTGTTCAATGGCATCGCGGCGAATATTACGGATGGCTACTTTTGAATGTTCACCCTCACCTGCTGCTTTTTTAACCAGTTCCTTCCTTCTCTCTTCTGTAAGTGGCGGCAGGAACAAACGCAACTGAACACCATCATTCTGCGGCGTAATACCAATATTGGCAGCCATAATGGCCCGCTCAATTGCTGCCAGCATATTTTTCTCCCAGGGCTGAATACTAATGGTGCGCACATCCAGCACGCTGATATTGGCTACCTGGTTAATAGGGGTAGGAGAACCATAATAATCCACTGCAATACCATCCAGCATAGATGGATTGGCTTTACCGGCCCTGATTTTAGTGAGTTCAGTTTCAAGGTGATTAATGGCTTTGCCCATACTATCTTCTGTATCGGCTAATATTAAATCCAGCTCTTCTGACATATTGCAATTTTAAGTGGGGCAAAACTAATGAATTGGGGGGAAATAGTGAATGGTGAATGGTGAATGGTCAATTGAGCTTGTCTGGTTTGTGAAGGCTGAATAAACAAAAAAGGTCATTGTCTATAACCTATTAGCTATGTCCCATTCTCCACAAACTCATTTCCAGCATTCACCACTCACCATTCACCATTCACTATTTCCCTTTATCTTCGCAGCACTTTTAAAACCGTAATATGGCAAGCATTCAGGAACTGCAATCAGCGGCCTCACAGGTAAGGCGCGACATCGTAAGAATGGTACATGGTGTACAGAGTGGTCACCCAGGTGGCTCATTGGGCTGTACCGATTTTTTAACCGCCCTGTTTTTTCATACCATGAAACATGACCGCCAGTTTAAAATGGATGGCGTTGGTGAAGACCTGTTTTTTTTGTCGAACGGACATATTTCCCCGGTTTATTATTCTGTACTCGCCCGTTCAGGCTATTTTGATGCAAAAGAACTGGCCAGTTTCCGCAAACTCAATACCCGTTTACAGGGTCACCCTACTACTCATGAACATTTGCCCGGTATTCGTATTGCCAGTGGTTCATTGGGTCAGGGTATGAGCGTGGCCATTGGTGCAGCATTAACCAAAAAATTCAATAACGATCCTCACCTGGTTTTCTCTTTACATGGTGATGGCGAATTACAGGAAGGACAGATATGGGAAGCAGTGATGTTTGCAGCACACCACAAAGTAGATAACCTGATTGCCACCATCGACTGGAATGGTCAGCAGATTGACGGTCCTACCAGCAAAGTAATGGCACTGGATAGTCTGCACGACAAATTCAAAGCCTTTAACTGGACCGTTCTGGATATGAATGGTAATGATATGGATGATGTGGTTGCCGTGCTCGACAAAGCCAAATCAATGACTGGTCAGGGCAAACCCATTTGTATCATGATGAAAACAGCCATGGGTAAAGGTGTTGACTTCATGGAAGGCAGCCACGAATGGCATGGTATTGCTCCCAGCGATGAGCAGTTGGCCAAAGCACTGGCTCAGTTGCCGGAAACTTTGGGGGACTATTAATAGAAGTCAAAATTAAAAAGTAGAAATTCAACAAATACTGTTAACGAAGAAGCCGCTTAGTAAATTAAGCGGCTTCTTCGTTTATTATTTTTGACTTTTGATTTTTTACTTTTGAATTTTCACTTCAACGCCAACTCCTGCCTGCTTGCTTTTCGGGCGGGAATGAAGGCGGCGAGGAAGCCGATGGCTGTAACAGTAACCAATACAAGTATATAATCTGCGGGTAATAGTTTAACGGGATAGGCTTTAACGATGAATGTATCTCCTGCAAGTTTAATGGGTTCAAATTTTATTTGTATCCAGCAGATAATGGTTGCTAGTACCATCCCGAGAACAGCGCCAACTCCTGCAAGCAATAATCCTTCTGTTAGAAAAATGGATTGTATTCTTTTGCGTGAGGCACCCATGGCTTGCAACACAGCAATATCTTTTTGTTTTTCCAGCACCAGCATGGTTAAGGCACCAATCATATTAAAAGCAGCTACAACAAGTATCAAAGAAAGAATGGCATAGATCACCCATTTCTCTAATTGCATTACAGCATACAGACTTTTATTCTGCTCGTACCGGGTTTGAACAATATAGTTTGTTCCGAGTATTGCCTGGAGTGCCTGCTTTACCTCATTCTCATCCTCTTTCACTTTTATTTCTACTGCGCTGTATTCATCGGTGTCCATATTCAGCATGTACCTGAAAAAAGCGAGGTTGGTGAAGGCATATTTATTATCAAATTCCTGTTGTACCTGAAATGTGCCCGATGCAGTGATATTGTTTACACTCAATCCATCCAGCGAATTGAATTTTGCTTTCCGGTTAGGTGTATATAACGTAAGTGGATACAGAGACCGTTCCACATCGGCACCTATGGCATTTTCAATACCGGAGCCCAATACGATCTGTGGTGTTGCTGCATTACCAAGTGAAAATTTACCACGTTTGATGTGCGCTGTAATTTTATTGGTTGATGCATACTGCTCATCCACACCTTTCACGAGCACAATAGTTTGATAAGGACCATTTACCAGTAATGCCTTCTCTTCTGCCACCAGACTTACAATAGCTACCCCATTGACCGATTTAATTTTTTGCAACTGGTCAGCATCCATCTTCAATATTTTTCCTGATGCAGGTGCAATACGGATATCGGTATAAAAATCCGTGTATAAGCCTTTCACCAGTTCCTCAAAACCATTGAATACGCTGAGTATAATAATAAGTGCAGCACAACCCACCGTAATAGCCGTAACGCTGATCCATGCAATGATGTTAATCGCATTGGTAGATTTCTTTGACCGGAAATAGCGCCAGGCGAATAGGAAATTCAATGTTGTGGGTTATGGGTAGTGAATAGTGAGTAGTGAATAGTGAGTAGTGAATAGTGAGTCTTATTAAATTAACTCACTACTGACTACTCACTATTCACTACTTCTTCTCCTCATTAATCTTCTTGAAAATTTCTTCCATCTTAAACACATAATCCAATGTATCATCAAGAAAATAGTGGAGAACGGGGATGCGGCGGAGTTGGTGTTTCATTTTATCGGCCAGTTCTTTTTTAATTTCCCAGGCACGGTTTTCAATGGTTTTCATCACTGCTTTCTGGTCCTTAACCTGGAAAAGGCTCAGGTATATTCTTGCTTCGAGCAAATCGGGTGTTACTTTAACGGATGAAATAGATACCATTCCACCATCAATCATGGCCAGGTTCAGTCGCCTGAAAATATCATTCATTTCTTCCTGTATGGCCCCTGCCACTTGTCGTTGACGTTTACCCTCTTCCATGTTGATCGCTTTAATTGGTGGTAAAATTACTTACTTTGCTGTGTTTTACCGATTTTATCCTGATATGAAGCGTTTTTCGAGAATACTTTTTTACCTGCGCACCCAGAAGCGAAACATTGTATTATACCCGTTTTTCAACCTGTTTTCCATTCTTTTCTCACTGGTATCACTGGCCATGCTGGCACCTTTTCTGCAATTATTATTCGGAAAAGAAAAATTGGTGAATGTTCAACCCACCTTCGAATTTACCGCCAATGGCATGTTAAATTACCTCAAGTACTTTATTAGTCAGCTAATTGCCAAACATGGAGAAGTGTATGCATTAGGGGCCATTTGTGGTATTATCATACTATCCATCTTCTTTAAAAATCTCTTCACTTATCTCTCCTTCCGTGTACTGGCACCGATGCGTAATTATGTGATGACCAAGCTACGCTCTGATCTCTACAGTAAAATTCTTGAACTGCCTATCGGTTATTTTACTGAACAGCGAAAAGGAGATATCATCAGCAGAATGAGTAACGATGCCAATGAAGTTGAATGGAGCGTTATGAGCACTTTAGAAGGACTTATTCGTGATCCTTTAAATATTCTCATCATTCTTGTGTTCCTTGTTCTCATTAGTCCGGCACTATCACTGTTTCTTCTGGTATTATTACCACTCACTGGTTTTATCATTGGCCGTTTAAGCCGTTCATTAAAAAAACAATCAACCGCCTCTCAGGAACGATTGGGAACACTGATGTCTATTCTCGATGAAACACTGGGTGGTTTACGTGTGATCATAGCTTTTAATGCGGAAAAAATATTACAAAGCAAATTCTTTAGTAATAATAATGCGCTCAACCATATTCGCAACCGCATGAACTTCAGGAAGGACCTCGCCTCTCCGATGTCGGAGTTTATGGGCGTTTTGGTTTTGTCCTGTATTCTATGGTTTGGCGGTAAACTGGTATTGGATGGTGACCTCGGACTGGAAGCAGAAAGTTTTATTACCTATATCGTATTCTTTACACAGATCATCAACCCGGCCAAATCATTATCAGGTTCATTTTACAGCGCACAAAGAGGTAGTGCCGCCATCCAGCGGATTGAAGAAGTATTGAGAGCACCGGTAACGGTTACAGATTCGCCAAATGCAAAAACATTACAAAGTTTTACGCATTCCATAGAATTTAAAAACGTTTCTTTTTCTTATGATGATGTTACCATACTCAAAAACATCAACCTGAAAATTGAAAAAGGAAAAACCATTGCACTCGTTGGCTCATCAGGTGCAGGTAAAAGTACACTGGCCGACCTGATTCCACGCTTTCATGATGTGAGTGATGGTGAGTTGTTAATTGATGGTGTGAATGTAAAAGAGTATACGCTGCATTCTATCAGGAACCAGATGGGTATTGTTACGCAGGAACCTATTCTGTTCAATGATAGTATTGCCAATAATATTGCACTGGGTATAGATCATGTACAGCAGGATCAGATTGAGCAGGCCGCAAAAGTGGCGAATGCTTATGCTTTTATTGAGCAGAAGGAAGAGGGTTTTAATACCAATATCGGCGACCGTGGCAGTAAGTTGAGTGGTGGCGAACGTCAGCGTGTAACCATTGCCCGTGCCGTTCTCAAAAACCCCCCAATACTGATTCTGGATGAAGCCACATCTTCTCTCGACACCGAAAGTGAAAGACTGGTTCAGGATGCCATCAACAATATGATGCAGCAAAGAACATCCATCGTTATCGCCCACCGCCTATCCACCATCCGCAATGCAGATGAAATCATCGTTCTCCAGAAAGGCGAAATCGCAGAAAGAGGAACACATGATGAATTACTGATGAGGGGCGGCATTTATAAGAAGCTGGTGGAAATGCAGGAAGTGCGATAGCCCCCCAGCCCCCTGAAAGGGGGGGATAATTTAAAAAAGTAGAGCCGCTTAGAAAAACTAAGCGGCTCTACTTTTTATTTTAAACCTCCTGACTCCCCCTTCAGGGGGTCGGGGGCTACTCTGCACTAGGCTTCACCAATCCCAGTTTTGCTTCTAAACTCAACGTAGCATGTGGCACGGCGCGTAAACGGGCTTTGTCGATCAGTTTACCTGTAACACGGCAAATACCATAGGTTTTGTTTTCGATACGCATAAGGGCTTTTTCCAGGTGATCAATATAAGTGATCTGCCTGCTGGCCATCTGGCTCAGTTGCTCTCTTTCCATGCTCATACTGCCATCTTCCATGGTCATGTAACGGGCATCGTCGTTATCGCCACCCATTTCATCTTTACGGGTAATCAGACCTTGTAAATAGGTCAGTTCTTTTTTAGCAGCTTCTAATTTTTTATTGATCAGATCACGGAACTCATTTAAATCCGCATCGCTGTATTTCACTAAAGTCTCGTTATTTCTCACAGTTTCTATTCTTTTTTCTAATGGTGTATATCCGGGCTGGTAAGGCACACTGCTCTTGGTATTGGTTTTAGGAACCTTTACTTCTTTCAGTGGCTCGGGGGCCTTTCTTACGGGTTTAACAGGTGGTGTGGGTGGACCTTTGGGCTCCGGTTTTTTCATTGGAGGCAAAGGAACCGATACCGGTTTTGCTGGCGGTGTNNGCGGTGCCGGTTTTGAAGGCGGAATCGGCGCTTTCGAACCAGGTTTTACCGGAGCAGTAATAACAACTTTTCTGGGAGCCGGAGCTGCTACTGGTTTAGGTGGTGCCGGTTTTGGCGCTGGCTTGGCAGCTTTTACCGGTGCTTTTACAGGGGCTTTAGGAGCTGGCTTAGGGGCAGGCTTGGCTGCTTTCTTTGCAGGAGGAGCCGCTTTTTTAGCCGGAACTGCTTTTTTAGGAGCAGGTTTGGGTGCTGGTTTAGCCGCCTTTTTAGGCGCAGGTTTAGCAGCAGCCTTCTTAGGTGCTGGTTTTGAAGCTGTTTTCTTGGCTGGTGCCGCCTTTGGAGCCGGTTTTTTTGCTGCCTTAGGGGCTGGTTTTTTAGTAGCCATACGCTTTTATCCTTTTTTGTTTACTACCACTTTTAACAGGCTGTCATTTACTTCAATTTCGGTACCATCGTTTATTTCGGGCACCCATTGTATGACATCTGCCAAAATTTCGCGGCAAATATAATCGTTATACTTAACAATAGACGGCTTAAGGCTTTCAGTCTCAAGCACGGTCACGAATATACGGTCTGTGAGTTCAAAACCGCTTTCTTTCCGGATATTTTGTATCCGGTTCACGAATTCGCGGGCATCTCCCTCCTGTTTCAGCTCATCGGTAAGGGTAATATCAAGGGCCACAGTGAGACTGCCCTTACTGGCCACACTCCATCCCGGAATGTCTTCCGCAGCTATTTCTACCTCTGAGAGCAGTATATGGACTGTTTCACCATCCAGATCCAGGCTAATCTGACCCTCTTTCTCAATGGTAGCAATCTCATGCTGACCAAAAGCTGTGATCAATGCACCCGCCGCTTTCATTTTAGCACCGAGTTTGGTACCCAGTGCCTTGAAATTGGGTTTTATTTTTTTCTTGATGATCCCTTCTGTTTCGGTGATATATTCCATTTCCTTCACATTCACTTCAGCCTTAATCAGGTCCTCAATCAGTTCCAGTTGTTGTTTCATGGATGGATTGAGCACAGGGATCAGCACTTTATGCAATGGCTGACGTACTTTGATATTTACTTTCTTACGCAGTGATAACACAAGCGAACAAACATCCTGTGCCAGTTGCATTCTTTCTTCTAAAGCCGAATCAACAACTGATTCATTGGCCACCGGGAAATCTGCATGATGCACAGAACCTACTGTAAATCTTCCGGTCACTGCATTCAGGTTACGGAAAACAGCATCACTAAAGAAGGGTGAAATGGGCGCCATCAACCTGACAATGGTTTCCAGGCATTCATATAAAGTCTGGTAAGCACTGATCTTATCCAGTTCATATTCTCCTTTCCAGAAACGGCGGCGACATAAACGCACATACCAGTTGCTCAGGTGTTCATCCACAAATTCTTCGATGGCCCTGCCTGCCAGCGTTGGTTCATAATCGTCCATGGCCGCAGTTACTTTTTTCACCAATGTATTGAGTGAAGAAAGAATCCAGCGATCAATTTCGGGTCTGTCGGCCAGTGCTACCGGTGCTTCTTTAAATGCAAAGCCATCTACATTGGCGTACAGTACAAAGAACTGGTAAGTATTATAGAGTGTACCAAAGAATTTACGTTGTACTTCCTGGATGCCTGCAATATCAAATTTCAGGTTATCCCAGGGCGAGGCATTGGTAATCAGGTACCAACGGGTAGCATCGGCACCATATTTTTCAATGGTTTCAAAGGGGTTCACCACATTACCTAGGCGCTTACTCATTTTGTTGCCGTTCTTATCC
>DPWF01000260.1 GCA_003526435.1 Chitinophagaceae bacterium
TGTAATGCATTTCCGTTTTAATGTATAATTATTAATATCTAAACTCCCTTTCTCCCGTTCTCCCTGTTAAAAAATCCTTGCCAATTGTAAGCTTACCTTTTGCGGTGGCCTTAATAACAGGGCGAAGGGGAGAACGGAAGATGACATGGAGAGTTGTATTTTTGGGTATGACTAGCTTGTCAATCTGGGAACAGGAATCTTTTTATGCACCGAAAGATATCATTATTGTTGGTGCAGGTTTAATGGGTTTATGGACCGCATGGGAACTATTGCAACAAAACCCTTCCCTCCGTATTGTTATTCTCGAAAGAAACAGCTCCCCGCTTGGTGCCTCCACCCGTAATGCCGGTTTTGCCTGTTTTGGCAGTCCAACAGAACTCATGAGCGATATCGAAACCATGGGCACTAATGATATGCTCCAGGTGGTTGAAATGCGGTACAAAGGCATCGAAAAAATAAAACAACATTTTTCCGATGAAGCGATCGGATTTGAGCATTGTGGTGGTTATGAATGTATCAACAAGGATTCCCGGTTCTGGCCCGCCTTCGACGACAGAATCAGCCAGCTCAATAAACTACTGAAAGATATTACCGGTCATCGTTCCATTTTCAAATATGCAGGTAATAAGCTTGGCGATTTAGGCTTACAGCATTTTGACACGCTGATGGAAAACAGCACAGAAGCTGCATTACACAGTGGCAAGCTGGTACAAACACTTACACAACAGTTATTCATAAAAGGGGTTATCATTCTGTCGGGCTTTGCTGTAAAAGAATGGCAGAAAGGCCAGCAGGGTTTTGAAGTGCTTTCGGAAAATCAACAATCCATCAAAGGAACCCAACTCATTTTCTGTACCAATGCGTTTAGTAATTCATTACTTAATACTACCATTGTTGAGCCGGGTCGCGGACAAATCATTTTAACCTCTCCTATTACCAACCTGTCCATGAAAGGTACTTTTCATTTTGATGAAGGATATTATTACTGGCGGCACCTGGGTAATCGTATTTTATTGGGTGGTGGAAGGAATGCAGCTTTTGATGCTGAAAACACCACAGATATGAACGGCTCCGATATCATCAGAAATACACTTGCATCATTTCTGCAAAAACACCTCTCTCCTGCTATTCAATATACGATTGAACATTCATGGAGTGGTATTATGGGTTTTACGGAAGATAAACGACCATTTACTGGTTATGTAAAAGAAGGTGCATACCTGGCTATAGCCTGTAATGGAATGGGAGTGGCACTAACACCAATGATAGCCGAGAAAGTAGCTTCAGATATTCTTTCTTGATTTTTCAGCCACAGATTCACAGATTATGTTTAGTAGTCTGTGAATCTGTGGCTGAAATACAAGTCCAGGACAGGTTGCATTCTTTCCAACACCTATTAACATTTGCATTTATCCATGATTTCCTATTTTTAACCTGAATTTTAAATACATGAAACTATATCCCTTCCTGATAGCTGTTGTTTTATTGAGTAGCTGTGTTGACAAAAAGGATGAGCAGGCTGATGCTGCAACTGGTAATACAACTGTTATTCCCGCACCTGTGAATCTTAATTATTCCATTGTAAAAATTTATCCGCACGATACCAGTTCTTTTACACAGGGATTAATCTGGCACAACAATACATTATATGAAGGCACTGGTCTCAATGGCCAAAGCAGGTTAATGAAAGTAGACCTGGCGTCAGGCAAACACAAACAAAAAATAGAACTTGCAAAAGAATATTTTGGGGAAGGCATCACCATTTTAAACGATAAAATTTATCAACTTACCTACCAGGAGCATAAAGTATTTGTGTACGAGTTGGCTAGCTTTAAAAAGATTAAAGAATTTGAATGGAATATGGAAGGCTGGGGACTTACCCATAACGGCAAACAATTGATTGTAAGCACAGGCTCCAGTAATATCTATTTCGTAAACCCGGAAACCTTTGCTATTGAGAGAACACTTGGCGTATTTGATAACAATGGCTATCTGGATTCTATAAATGAACTGGAATTTATCAATGGCAGTATTTATGCCAATGTTTATTTAAGAGACCTGATCGTAAAAATCAATCCTGAAACGGGTGTTGTCGAAGGACGTATTGACCTCACAGATATTTTACACAAAACCAATCAGTCTTTTGACGAAAACATTTACATGTCCAATGGGTATGTACTCAATGGTATAGCCTATAATCCCGCTACCAACAGTTTCTATATTACTGGTAAAAAATGGCCCGCTTTATACGAGATCAAACTTAACTAAGTACATAGATCAGTGAACTGCATCTGCGTTTATCGCCAATGGCAGCAAGGTTTGAACTGATACCTGTTAACAAAGCACCGGGCAGATTGGGTTTCCCATTTTTATATTGTTCACTCAGCATCGACACATAAAAAGCATCGAACCACATCGGGTGCATGGATTGAATATTGAATGCTTCGAGATGCGCCAGTTGCTGCATACCTGCGGGTGAAAAATGATAGAGATGCCTTGGTACATCCCATGCGGCCCAGAACTGACCATAAGCAGTTGCATCTTTACTGGTATAATTGGGCACTGCAATGACCAGCTTCCCCCCCGGTTTTAATAAGGCTTTGAACTGTTTGAAATAACCATGCAGATCATGAACATGTTCCAACACATGCCAGAGTGTAATTACATCAAAAGAAGATGGTGGTAACGAATAAATATCATCTGCTGAACGCAGGTCGATACCATGTTTTGTTTTGGCATTTTCTCGTGCAATGCTGTCAGGTTCCAGTCCCGTTACCTTCCACCCCGCTGCCAGCATAGTGGTTACAAATGCACCGGTACCTGCTCCGATATCCAGTAAACTACCCTGAGACAGACCTGAAACTTTTTGTATCAGTCTGCGTTTGGTTCCAAGTGTATAGGAACGCACCCAGTGATAGAGACGATTGATCAATCCCTTAGCCGTATCGGAATGCGAAATATATTCAGCAGACTGGTAATAGGGTCCGATATGCTGCAGATCGGGAACGGCTTGTGTAAACCGATTGGTACAATGAGCACAATGCCATATTTCAAATGAAGCATGACTTACCGTATGATCCTTGGCCGCCAATACGGGATGGATAGCTGAACTGTTGCAAAAAGGACAACTGGTATAATTAACTGGAGATGCACTCATTCCATTCAAGTCTTTAGAGATAACGATAAGCAATGGCGGCAATACCTAATAACAACAGTATGATCGCATATATCCACCAGCCCGAATCAGCCGTTTCAACAACTGATTCATCTTCTGTTTTAATTGTTTTCCATACCAGCCCCTCAGGCAATTCAACAGCGGGTTGAACAATAACGGACGACAATGCATCAAAACGATAGTCACCTTCTCCTGTTACACGCAGGGAGCCCATAAATGGCATTTCAGCTACAGATGTCTGA
>DPWF01000113.1 GCA_003526435.1 Chitinophagaceae bacterium
ATCCGCGTGGCTCAACAAACCGCCAACAATAGCGATGGCCATGCCCATCATCAGAAAAAGATATTGAAGCATGTTTTCTTCTCCGATGATGATCATCTGCGCAATGACTAAAATACAGATGATGGCTCCCTGCACAATTACCAGCAGATGAAAATGCCTGATTCTTTTTATGACTGTGGCAATCGTAATCAATCCCAATACACCGATGGCTAACAGAATAATCCAGCCGGGTGTGGTAAAATCTTTAAACATGGTACCATTGAGCCAATAAAAAGGAATGCCTAGTGAAGAGCCGGTTGGATCTGATATAAGACTGTAACCACTATACAATGCTGCAATAACGGCAAGTGTCAGCATGGCGATGGTAAGTTGACGGGCAGCTTTCATACGCAAGGTTTATCGTTGAGAAGTAGATAGTCTTAAGATAGACAGCTTTTCCCGCCCTTGCAAGCGCTTTCCATTAAACCTGCATAAAATGTCAACATCCCGTTTACCGGCCTGGTCACATTTTCTTAGTGGCTACCACTTCAATATCAAATACCAGTACGCTGTTGGGTGGAATATCTTTACTACGCGTTCTTATACCATAAGCCTGCGCCGATGGAATGATCACCCTTACTTTTCCGCCAACCCTGCATTTAGGCAAAGCCAGTTGCCATCCGCGGATGAGTCTTCTTAAAGAAAATACAGCAGGTTTATCTTTGGTCTGGTCAAATATGCTTCCATCTGTAAGTAATGTTCCTTTATAGTGAACGGTGACCGTATCTGTTACCGATACATATTCTCCATTGCCTTGTTGCAAAATATGATAGTACACCGATTCAATACTTCCTGTAGTATCGATCTTTCCTGTTTTTACAGCATCTGCAATTTCCTGTATATCTTTTCTGGCCTGCGCAATACTATCTGCATCTTTTGTATAATCGATTACAGGAGCTTTGGTGGTATTGGGTCTTTTGAACTGGTCATTTTGTTTTGCTTCCTGTTCTTTGAATCCTCCGTTCCATAAATAAAATTGTTCTCCCGTAACTCCTGCTCCATAATCAAAACGATCACCTGCCCGCCCTGTTGCATCTGTTGTAAAAATAGCTTCTGTTAATGGCACCCAGCGACCACCCCGCTGTTGCTGCACCCACTGGTTACCAAAAAAGGCTTTACGTTGCAGGTGTCCATTCTCACCTACAAAATTTTCATTGAAGGAATAAAGTTTGTTTAGTGTATTACCATCTTTTGGCGCCCTGAATGCCGCTATCAGTTTCCAGCGTTGCAATTCGGGAACAAAAAAGTAACCGGTATAAATAGTGGTTTGTGTGGCGCTGTCGGTAAGTGCCGTTACCAGGAAGCGATAGGTTTCACCTGCTTTCCAGTTGTACACCCAATGACTGTGTCCGCCTGTACCTTCATTACCAAAGTCATTGGCCACAACTGCATCTCCTTTGGCCAGCAGTTTTACTTTATTGGAATCGGCCACTTTACCACGATCAATGGCTTCATTACCTGCATCCCAGACAGAGAATATAACACGACGTTCTTTTTCACTGTTTACCTGTATACCAAAATAACCCCTCGAAAAACCTGTGGCCATATAATAGCTATACAAAGGATCGTGACCCTGAGGAACCGTTATTTCATTATAAAAACCAATGGCCTTGATGGAATCTGCCAGCGGATAACGAAGATGAACCGATGCAGCGTTCAGTCTTTCTTTTGCATTAAAACGCAACCCTGCTGCGGCAGGGCCTGATAAAACCAGGTTACCAATACCCAATGCGCCGGGCAACAATTTTTTAGATGACAATACCAGTTCCACAAATCCGGTATCAGTTAATTGTATCGTTCCAACTTTTATTTCTTTAGTTAACGCATTTACAGGTACTGTTATACTCATCCTTTTCCCTCTTACTTCCAGCGTTAGTTGTTTGGCTGTTTTCAGCGAAAGCGCATTCAACGCAATATGGAGATCTCCTGTTGTAGAATTATGTATGAAGAAGCGCAATTGTGTAGCTGTATCAGACCATAACAGTGCATCTTTTCTTGCAGATGGTCTGTTTACCTTGTGCGTATTACCTGCTGTTGCATAGGCCGTATGGAAAGGAACAACAACCTTTGACTGTGTATTGCCATCAGTGATTGCAACGACCATCATCAATAACAAAAATAAGAAGCGGCGCATCTGTTTGGTTTTTAGTAGCACCAAACTTACTGAAACCTGATGAGAGTAACTGCTTTCAGGATTTGTCGTTTAGAAAATCACGAAACCAGTAACCAGACTGCTTGATGGTGCGTAATTGTGTGTTGAAATCTACATGTACCAGCCCAAACCTGGCATGATATCCTTCCGACCATTCAAAATTATCAGTGAGGGTCCAGGCAAAATAACCACCGATATTCACCCCTTCTTTCTTGGCTCTTAACAAGGCATTGAGGTATTGCTGAAAATAATCGATGCGTTTTGTGTCGGCTATGACTCCGTTGATCATCTGGTCCTTGTAAAATGCCCCGCTTTCTGTGATCATAATTTCTT
>DPWF01000001.1:0-157 GCA_003526435.1 Chitinophagaceae bacterium
TTAAAATAAATATTGCCTTGCTACAGGATCAGTCGATTTGAAGCCTGCAATATTGCATTTTCTTTCTGTAAAATCCTGTTAAACTCGGTCGATATTTACCATTTCAGTAATGCACTGGCCCAGGTAAAACCACTGCCAAATGCAGCCAGGCAAACAA
>DPWF01000001.1:173-7340 GCA_003526435.1 Chitinophagaceae bacterium
ACAAGATCGCCATCTTTAATCAATCCTTTCTCCCATGCTTCGCATAAGGCAATAGGAACCGATGCAGCAGTAGTGTTACCATACGATTGAATATTATTATACACTTGTGTATCCTTTAACCCTAGTTTCTGTTGTACAAACTGACTGATCCTGAGATTGGCCTGATGTGGGATGAGCATATTGATATCTGATGACTGGTAACCATTTTGCTGCAAAGCTTCCATAATCACTTCCGGAAATTTCACGACTGCTTTTTTAAATACGGAGGGGCCATCCATATTGGGGAAGTTCTGTGCATTGTCGATCATGTTATGACTCATAAACATCTGACCAATTTCTGCATCATCAAAATCTGCATAGTTTTTATCGGCCCAGTAATTGGCATGTGTGCCGGGGTTATACATAGCCAATATTTCAGCAGCTTCTCCATCGCTGTGTAAATGTGTGCTTAAAATGCCATGACCCTTTTCTTCGGTAGGCTGTAATATAACGGCGCCTGCGCCATCACCAAAGATGACAGATACATTTCTTCCTCGTGTAGAGAAATCTAATCCGAAAGAATGTTTCTCACTACCCACCACCAGTATGTTTTTGTACATACCTGTTTTAATAAACTGATCTGCTACACTCAGTGCATATACAAAGCCACTACATTGATTTCGTACATCCAAAGCACCTACTTCACCCATTTGCAGGGCTCTTTGCAGCAATACACCACAGCCCGGGAAATAGTAATCGGGAGATAAAGTGGCAAATACAATAAAGTCAATTTCTTTAGCGGTAGTACCTNNACCTGCTCTTTCCATGGCAATACGGGCGGCTTCAACAGCCATGGTGGTAGTGGTTTCCTCAGTTCGATGGGCATACCTTCTTTCTTTAATACCTGTTCGCTCCTGAATCCATTCATCACTGGTATCCATGTATTTGGTGAGGTCCTGGTTGGTAACAACGTTTTTGGGTACGTACATACCAATTCCAGCAATCTTACTGCTTGGCATAGGCAATCGTTTGTTTCTGACTGGCTAAGATAGGGAATAGCTAATAAGTCAATGGTGAATGGTTAATCGTGAATTTTGGGTGTAGACTAAAATATTAACACCGCTCGATCCAAACTACTCTCTATTCACCATTCACTATTGACCATTCACCTTTATCACCTCCTTCAAAAATGCTGCCGCTTCTTTTTCAACCGTAACTATATCTTTCGACTGAATGGGAGAGCCTAGTACATGGCTGCCGGCATTTGGAATGGCAACCATTCTTTTTAAACCTGCAGGGGTACTTATTGTTTCAAACATTTTTTTCATCTCCGATACTTTTACAACCTGATCCTGTTCTTTTTCATTTTTATAATAATAGAGTGTGAGCAGTGGTTGATGTATTTTTTGAAAACTGCTTTTGGTCATTGACGTTTCCAACAATTCCTGTAACTCGGTAACAGCTTCCAGCCGATAAGCCTGGTTCCAATATTTTTTGTATTCATCTGTTTTATTGGGAATGATATTCATTTTTCCCCCTTTCACCAACCGTGCAATTTGTAAGCCCCATGGATTATTGGTGATCCATGCATTGGGGTCGTTGATGGCAATATTGGGTGATAATAAAATTAGTCCAGCAATATCAGGATAAGCTGCCGCCAATTGCAAAGCAAGTGTTCCGCCTGTTGAAGTACCCATGAGTATCACTTTATCTCCTAACTGTTTTCCGATGGCATATGCTTCTTTGGCTGTTTCCCATAAACTGGTAGCAGTCATGTGTAATAATGCATCTGACGTATCAATGCCATGTCCTGATAAACGGGAGAGATATAAATTGGCACCAAATTGTCTGGCCAGGTTTCGATGAACAGGGTCGCCTTCTTCCTGGCTGGCACTGAAGCCATGTAAATACACAATAGCATATGTTGTTTTGGCATGTACTGTATCATTGGCCCATACTACTCTTGCCTCGTTATCTGTTTTTATCTTATGTTTTCCTTCTATCAATGCAACATAATCATCAATACTATCTGTTGAAGGAATACGAGGTAGCGTGGTTGAATAGTCGGGTGTTTTTGGGTTGGGCCCCAGAAAATAGACCAGCAGTAGAATGGCTAGAAATACCAGCAGTTTTTTAAGCAGTCGCATAGCAATGAATGTTTACAGGAAGATAAGGATAGTTCTGTAAAGCCTGTTTTTAACAGATATCTGCTAATGCGGTTTATGTTTCTTATTGAATTCCATGTAGTTATACCATAATTCGCTGGTATTGTACCTACTTCCCGTTAAGTTTGTGTACAGGCTTTGCCCTCCGGCCTTAAAGCCGTACCTTTGCAGCCTTAAAATTTTACATGGAAATAAGAAACATTGCCATTATTGCACACGTTGACCATGGCAAAACAACCCTGGTAGACAGGATTTTACATGCTACTAAAGTGTTCAGGGATAACCAGGATACTGGTGAATTGATCATGGATAGTAATGACCTCGAAAAAGAAAGAGGAATTACCATCTTTAGTAAAAATGCTGCTGTTACCTATAATGGTATCAAGATAAATGTAATTGATACACCGGGTCACAGTGACTTTGGTGGTGAAGTGGAACGTGTATTGAAAATGGCAGATGGTGTGATCCTGCTGGTAGATGCTTTTGAAGGTCCTATGCCACAGACACGCTTTGTATTGCAAAAAGCCTTACAACTGAACCTGCATCCGATTGTGGTAATTAATAAGGTAGACAAACCAAATTGTCGCCCTGATGAAGTGCATGATGCAGTATTTGAGTTATTCTTTAACCTCGATGCAACTGAAGAACAGTTAAACTTCCCTACTTTCTATGGTAGTGGTAAGAATGGCTGGTTCAATGATAGCTTAACACCAACGGAAGATATCCTTCCTCTGATGGACGGTATCATTAAATATGTACCTGCTCCTAAAGTAACAGAAGGTACGCTGCAATTGCAGATTACATCACTCGATTATTCTTCTTTCCTTGGCCGTATAGCTATTGGTAAAGTAACACGTGGTTCTATTAAGGAAAACCAGCAGATAGCATTGGTGCAGGCTGATGGTACAATTAAAAAGGTTCGTGTAAAAGAACTGTATGTGTTTGAAGGAATGGGCAAACGTAAAGTAACAGAAGTATTATCCGGAGACCTTTGCGCTGTAGTTGGATTGGAAGATTTTAATATTGGTGATACCATTGCTGATGCCGAGAATCCGGAAGCATTGCCGATTATCAGTGTGGATGAGCCAACCATGAGCATGACTTTTAGCATCAATAACTCACCTTTCTTTGGTCGCGATGGTAAGTTTGTTACCTCACGTCACCTGCGTGACCGTTTGATGAAAGAAACAGAAAAAAATCTGGCGCTGCGTGTAGAAGATACAGACAGTGCAGATAGCTTCCTGGTATATGGTCGTGGTATTCTTCACCTGGGTGTATTGGTAGAAACCATGCGTCGTGAAGGATATGAACTCACTGTAGGTAATCCACAGGTACTGGTTAAACATATTGATGGTAAGAAACATGAACCTTATGAGGTGCTGGTGGTAGATGTGCCGAGTGAATTCAGCGGTAAAGTAATTGACCTCGTTACTCAACGTAAAGGTGAAATGCTGGTGATGGAAAGCAAGGGCGAAATGCAGCACCTTGAGTTTGATATACCTTCAAGAGGTTTGATTGGTCTGCGTTCGCAGATGCTGACGAATACAGCAGGTGAGGCTGTAATGGCACACCGCTTTAATGAATACAAACCATGGAAAGGTCCAATTCCCGGAAGAAATAACGGGGTATTGATTGCCAAGTTTCAGGGTGTAACCACTGCTTATTCAATCGACAAATTACAGGATAGGGGTAGCTTCTTTATCGATCCGGGAGAAGAAGTATATGTGGGTCAGATTATTGCTGAGCACATTAAACCAGGTGATCTGAACGTAAATGCAGTGGAAGCTAAAAAACTCACCAACCACCGTGCAAGCGGTAGTGATGACAGTGTTCGTATTACACCGAAACTGCAGTTTACTTTGGAAGAGTGTATGGAATATATTCAGCAGGATGAGTGTATTGAAGTAACACCCAAAAACATTCGTATGCGTAAAACCGTACTGAATGAAGAAGACAGAAAGAAAGTAGCGAGAAGTATGCAGTCGGAAGCGGCTGGATAGTAATGGCTAACTAAATAATACGAGCCATCCTGTTTCAGACAGGGTGGCTTTTTTATGCGCTCAGCATTTTCTGAAAACAAACACTGTTCTCAATACCTGTATACTGTCCGTAATTGGGAATGATAGTATACCCATTCTTTTTATACAGTTCAATTGCTTCCGGTTGTCGCCTGCCTGTTTCAAGAACAGCTATTGAATATTTTTTTTCTTTGGCCCATTGTTCTAAAGCGTGGAGTATGCGAGAAGCATGGCCTTTTGAGCGATGTGCTGGTAAAGTGTACATGCGCTTTACTTCAACGGTATCTGCCTCTAACTCTTTGAAAGCACCACAGGCAACAGGTGTATTGTTATCATATAATACCACAACATGATTCAGTTGTTGAATACTATTGAACTGGTGATAAAAAGCATGTTCATCGCCATCTCTTGCAGCAAGATCGGCATCTAACTGTTGTACCAGTACAACAAAATCCGGATCTGCTGAATTGGTTTTACTGATGTGGTACATTTTTGTTGATTTGAGTATGATCTGTTGTTAGTGTTGCTGCAAGCAACTGATTGGTATTACAGTTATCACCATCGCAACAGGGTAAGGCATTGGTGGTACAAACAGGGCACTGATAATGTCCATGCACATGTACCAGTTGTACCATATGTCCGCAAAAAAGACATTGTTGTGGTTGCATACCTGAAATTAATATGCAAAGGCCTACAAGCTTGCGATAATTTGTCAACATGCGTGAAAAAGAAAGACCGGTAAGCATGCAGCCCACCGGTCGTCCCACACAATTCTCATGTATCTTTTACGCTTGTTTCTCCTCTTTTCCTTATTTCCTGTCTCTTGTTTCTTTTTTCTTAGTTTCTTTTCACCACTACATCAGCTACCTCGCGAGTAGTTACATTGATATCGAAACTTTCTTTGTACACTTCTTTGCCTGACTGAAACAGGAAAGTGAGTTTGTACACATCAGCATCTTTCAGTAACACAAATTTCTTTTCGAATTTTTTGTCAGAGAAGTTGCTTTTGAAAAGGTTCTCACCATCTTCATTGATAACGGTTAGTGTAACATTGTTACCGCTGGGGTTATCGAATCTTACATTGAAGGCCAGGTCGTTGTTGAAGAAACCTGTGTAATTCACTTCAATTTTTGCTTTGTTGGCATCTGTTTTTTCATTGTTACGGGCTTCAACGGCGGTCAATAAAACAACAGATAATAAACCGGTAATGATTGCTTTTTTCATGTTCATATTCTTTTTGCGTGATTAATTAATAATGGTCTCCTGTTGGCACAGGTTTTCGTATCGCAATGAATATTTCGTAAAAGCAAAAACGTAGCAATTCAATAAAGCAAGAGTCGTGTAGAGGTGAATACTTAGCTAAAGGCTTCAGCGCCTTTAGCTAAGTAGGAGATAAAATTATTGTTGAGCAGCCGCTTTTCTGGCTTCGGTTTCGCTCTGGAACAGGTTGATGTTCTGATCGAAACTCTGGTTTCCACTCTGGATGCGGAAAGTTAATTTTTCTGCATCTTCTTTAGCCAGCACAAATCTTTTTGAAAAGTCTTTTGATACATAGCTTTCTTTGAAGAACAGATCGCCATTTGCATCCAATACCAACAGCGTGAATTTTTCACCAGTCGGGTTGTTNNGTTGTTGAATTTGATGTTAAAAGATGCCTGCTCTTTTGAAGAACCGGCAAATTTAAATTCAGCAGAAGCTTTTGCAGCTTCGGCTTCGCCAGAGTTGTTGGCATTTGCCTGTATAAATGTACCGGCAGTTAAAATACCACTCAGGATGATTCCTTTTACGATGGCTTGTACAGATTGCTTTTTCATGTTGTCTCTTTTAAAATTTTGAATAAAAAGTTGCTCTTCTCCTGTGCGCAGAAGAATTCTCGTAGTGCAAGTGAAAGTTTCGTAAAAGCGAGCCGGCAGAAGCGTAGAAGTAAGGATTTGTAAAAAATCCGGGATGTACATCAAAAAATACTGTCGTACATCTTTAATACCTGCAAGATAGAAAAGGTAACCCGCCCAAAAAATGAATTTTGGGTGAACGGTGTTAACATATAAATAAATGGAATATCTTAACGATTGTTAGTTTTCTGCAACGGGCTTGTTTAAAGTTTCCCATAACAGATCTTTTAAAGCAGTTAAACCCGTTTGTGTAACCGAGGAAATAAACAGGTGTGGAATGCCTTTTGGAAGCTCTTTACTGATGGCTTCTTTTAACTCATCATCAAGCATATCACTTTTACTGACGGCGATGATAAAATCTTTTTGCAACATCTCCGGATTGTATTGCTCCAGCTCATTTCGGAGGATATCAAACTCTTTTTTATGATCTGCACTATCGGCCGGAATCAGGAATAATAAAACAGCATTACGTTCAATATGACGGAGAAAACGATGTCCCAATCCTTTTCCTTCTGCAGCACCCTCAATAATACCGGGCAGATCGGCGATACAGAATGATTTAGAATCACGATAGGCCACCATGCCTAACTGAGGTGTTAGAGTAGTAAATGCATAATTGGCAATTTTGGGTTTAGCGGCAGTAATAACCGATAGCAGTGTTGATTTTCCTGCATTTGGAAAGCCTACCAGTCCTACATCAGCCAATACTTTCAGTTCCAGGTTTTTCCATCCTTCCACACCAGGTTCACCGGGTTGGGCATGTTCGGGTACCTGATTGGTAGGGGTGGCAAAATTGCTGTTACCTAAACCACCACGGCCACCCTTCATCCAAACAATTTCCTGTCCGTCTTCCAATATCTCTGCTTCTATTTCACCGGTTTCTTCATTACGGGCCACGGTGCCAAGGGGAACTTCGATGATAATATCTTTTCCATCATGCCCCGTACAGTTATTCTTGCTGCCAGCTTCTCCATTTTCTGCGAGTACGTTTTTAAAATAACGGAGGTGCAATAAGGTCCACATCTGCGAATTGCCACGCAGGATAATATGTCCGCCGCGACCACCATCACCACCATCAGGACCACCTTTGGCAGTGAGTTTATTACGCATAAA
>DPWF01000079.1:0-2849 GCA_003526435.1 Chitinophagaceae bacterium
TATCAGCCATCGATAACATGGTATTAATCCTCGTTAAAGAATCGGGGGTACGTGGACGGTTTGTTTCAGGTAATGGTTTATCTAACAGATAAGCCAGCCATGTTCCTGTTTCATCAGGAATTTTATAACTTTTAATGCGTGGTACTTTTACAATCTCTGTTTTACCTAATGCTACAATGGCCAGACTGTCTTTTGGCATTTCATCCGGGCGACGTTTCTTGATCCTTGCGTCTCTGGTATCTTTAAACAAAGGTCTGATACGGCAGATGGCGTACAGATTGTCTTCTGTAATGGAAACACTGTAACCACGGGGTATTACTACTTTATAATCACCTGATACACTCTGGATATAAAGGTTCCCATCTCCCTCCTGTGGATTTACGGCATAAGCCACATATTTTCCATCATTACTGATGACTCTTTCACCCAATGCCTCCCATCCGTCATATACAGTATGATCCAATGGTTTTTTCTGTGCAAGGCTTTGAAGTGCCGGCAATAATAGCAGGGCCAGCATGAGTTTTTTCATAGCGGTAGTTTTAGTAGGCTCCTAAGATAATCAAACCCGGCAGTTTTCCGGGATAGCTTTTGCAGGAAAATGATCAATGGATGAACTGAAAAAAGAAAACTTTGTTTCAGTTATTTTCGCATAAATTCATTGATATGAAAACCTATTTACTGGCAGCCATACTATGCATCTCCTCTCAACTATCGGCCCAGGAACCCCGACTGGAAAAAATATGGACGACTGACAGTCTCTTAAAAGTACCCGAATCGGTTTTATATGATGCAGGAAACAAGGTTTTATATGTTTCCAATATCGATGGCCAGCCCGCCGAAAAAGATGGTAAAGGATCCATCGGGAAAGTGGGTCTGGACGGAAGAATTATACAGGCAGCATGGATCAGTGGATTAAATGCGCCAAAAGGAATGGGGTTATACAAAGACAAACTATATGTAGCCGATTTAACTGAAGTGGTTGTAATAGATATTAAAAAAGGAAGCATTACAGGTAAAATACCGGTTGCAGACGCTGTTTTTTTGAATGATATCAGCATCGACAATCAAGGCGTGGTATATGTAAGTGACAGCAGATCTGCCAAAGTGCATAAAATTGAAAATGGCAACGTGATGCTGCTGGTTGAAAAATTACAGGGACCCAATGGTTTGCTTGCCATTAAAGACGGTTTGCTGATTTTAGACAGGGGCAGTCTGCTTAAAATGACAAAAGACGGCCAACTCTCCAAATTAGCCGATGGTATGGACCCCGGAACAGATGGTATTGAAATGGTGAATGAGAACGAATACATCGTAAGCTGCTGGGCAGGTGTGATGTATTATGTGCGTACCAACGGTAATAAAACTACTTTGCTTGACACACGCAACGACAAAATCAACAGCGCTGATATTGGTTACGACAGTAAACGCAAAATCGTATATGTGCCAACTTTTTACAGAAATACGGTAACAGCTTATCAATTGAAACAATAATTAAGGGCATTTTAATGGCTGATTTCTATTCATATGTGCGAAAAGACAGATATTTCATATTGGCACGTTCTTACTAAAAGCCTTACCACATTCAAATGCACTCATTTGAAATGAATACCGATGTTCAAAGTATACAACAGGCAGTCAGAATGCTGGAACATTCTGATCTGTTTGCCTGTGTACTGATTAATGAGGAAGGATATTATACTTATATCAATCAGCAATTTGCCAGGGTTACCGGTTGGACGAACAGGAACGTGTCTGCGATAAAAGCTGATGCGCATATTCATTATGCGGATCTTGAATTTTTCCGGCACCAGTTATCGAACTGCCAGAAGCATCCGGGACAGAAGTATCCGGCTACTGTTCGATATGTTCACCAGGATCAGACTTTTACACTTCAGTGGGAACTTTGTTGTTATGCAGATGAACAGGATCATGTTATTATGGGTATGGGAGTACTGTTAAGTGGCGATACACTTGAAGAATTCTCTGCTACACGGTATGCTCACCAATTCACTGAATACCTTGATGGTGTACAGGATGGTTTTTTTGCACTCAACCGCAACTGGGTATTTACAAGGGTGAATCGCTTTTTTGAACAGGTAACAGGATTGAACAGACATGAAATGATTGGCAGAAGTTTCTGGGACATCTTCCCGGATTCACCCGATCAGCCTTATGCCATTGCCATGCGAAAAGCGTTTGATCTGGAACAAACCATCACTTTTGAGCAACCCTGGCCACCTGAATATCATTTTGCCGTATCGGCCAGCCCGTCGAAAGAAGGTATTATCTGTTATTTCATCGATGTATCATTACAAAAGAAACAACAACTGGAATTGCTGGCCAATGAAATAAAATTAAAAGCCATTCTCGATAGTACCACCGATGTAAATATCATGATCAGTCCGGATATGCGGATCCTCAATTTTAACCGGACAGCAGGTATGCTGGCAGAAGAATACTTCAGTGCATCATTACATGTAGGCGCCGATTTTATGCATTATGTAATGCCTGAATTAAGGGCATCGTTTCAGGAAAACTTCAACCGGGCACTGTCGGGTGAAAAACTTACAACAGAGCGCCCCGTAGCTTTACCTAATGGCGATGCCATCTGGTTCCAGTTTTTATACTACCCGGTTTATAGTGAAGCCGGAAGCATGATGGGGGTAGCGATGAATATCACCAATATCGACGGAAGGAAAACAGCAGAGATGAAACTCTTACAGCAGTACGATAAAATGCGCGAGATTGCTTATCTCCAATCGCACGAAGCAAGGGCTCCGCTCAGCAATATATTAGGACTGATCAACGTACTGATGCTGTACACAGAAAAAACCAATGATCCTGATATT
>DPWF01000079.1:2870-3809 GCA_003526435.1 Chitinophagaceae bacterium
CACTTGAATTCCAGTGCAGCAAGACTCGATTCAGTGATTCAGAAAATTGTATCCAATACAAGACAGGAGTAAACTATTCAAGTGGCCTTGTTTGTTTGTGTTGTCTGACCACCCTGATCATCTGTAACAATACGGAGAGAGTAATGAGTAATACTCCAATATAAAAACTCGTCCCTAACTCTTTCTGTTCCCCAAATAAAATAAAAGCAAGTGCTATTCCGTAAACAGGTTCAAGGTTAAGGCTCAGGTTTTGCGTAAAAGCTGATACTTTTTGTAAAGCCTGTAGCATCAGGTCCATGGCCAGCACGGTGCACAACCAGCCCAGTATGAGCAACCAGAACCAATCTGATAAAGATGGCAATACTGATTCAACGNNACAGGTAAACAGGCATCAGCAGTGTTAACAGTAACAGACCTCCGCTTAACTCATATACCATCATTACACGCGGCTCTACCTTATTTACCTGTCTTTTATTCAGCACGGTAAACAATGCGGCAAGAATGGCTGAAATAATACCTGCAATAATTCCATCCCTGTAACGCTGGTCGAACTGGAAGATCAATAAAATACCCAGTAAGCTGATCAACCCAAGTCCCACATCCCACAAACTGAATTTTTTATTATTGAACACGGGTTCAAGTAAAGCTGTAAAAAGTCCTGTGGAAGCAAAACAGACCAACCCAATAGATACATTGGCCATTTTAATGCTCCCATAAAAGAACACCCAATGTAAAGCGATGAGTGTTCCGATACCCAATAGCTTCCATACCATGGAAGAAGGAATACGCTGAAACTGTTTTTTAATCTGTAATAATACCAGTAAGCTCACTACAGTGATCATAATTCTGTACCATACAAGCAACCCTTCGTTGAGTTGTATGAGCGCACCTAATACACCGGTAAAACCGGCTAAAAAAACAGAAATATGAAGTTTAATC
>DPWF01000079.1:3845-4956 GCA_003526435.1 Chitinophagaceae bacterium
ATGAGAAAGAAGTAAAGTTAAGCGTAGAATTGATGTTTAAAAGCCAAAGGGCTGAGAGCTGCGGGCTACGAGCAAAAAATTGAATTATGTTAGATATACGTCTATTTCATTAATACTACCCATGGCTCGCAGCTCATAGCTAATAACATGTAGACACTCTCAATGATGGAGAAATAATTACTCTGTCGTGTTGGCCACACGTTTACGGTAATTACGAAACAGGCTATGCCATTGAATTTTCAATACCCCCAATACACCTTCTTTAATGATACCCTTGCTCATTTTACTCACGCCTATTTTTCGATCAACAAAAGTGATGGGCACTTCTTTGATACGAAATCCGAGTTTCCAGGCCACAAATTTCATTTCAATCTGGAAAGCATAACCTACAAACTCAATTTCGTCGAGGTTAATGGCTTCCAGCACCTGTCGTTTGTAACAAACAAAACCGGCTGTGGGATCGTTTACGGGCATCCAGGTAAGCAACCGTGTGTATAAGGCACCGCCTCTTGAATACAATTGCCTGTCCAATGGCCAGTTCTCCGTTTTACCACCCGGCACATACCTGCTGCCTACAGCTACATCGGCTCCATCCTGTTGACAGGCAGCGTATAATCTTTCCAGGTCTTTGGGGTTATGCGAAAAATCGGCATCCATTTCAAAAATATAATCATAGAGCATGGCAATACCCCATTTAAATCCATGGATATATGCGGTACCGAGCCCCAGCTTGCCTTTTCTTTCTTCAATAAACAATTGTTCAGGGTATGCTGTCATCAACGATTTAACGATGTTTGCAGTGCCATCGGGTGAACCATCATCAATCACCAGCACGTGGTAACCAGCCTTCAATTCAAATACGGCTGCGATGATTGCAGCAATATTATCCTTTTCATTATAGGTTGGTATGATGACTAATTTTTTCAAAAGCTGTAACAGGTTGCCCCGCTAAAATACAACACAGAACGATTGTTCGCTGTTTCGGGGAAAGAATTGCGGGAAATACGGTGAATTTAATACAGACTTATCCTTTTTTTAACAAGGTTCTGTTCAGGATTTCTGTGAGTTTCTGTTTGGTATTCATAGGAAAATCACCTTTCATCATCCAGTC
>DPWF01000079.1:5004-18028 GCA_003526435.1 Chitinophagaceae bacterium
TGTGTTTTCCAAAATTGAATATTTCTACCCCATTTTCTTTTACAAAACGACGGGCAAAATCAACAATATCATCTTCTCCGGTAAATTTCACAATACTATCTACCGTATCGCCAATCTGAGGATAGCGTTCAACCTGTGCCTCCAGTACTTCCCAGGTAGCCGTAGCATCTGCTTCGGCACTATGTGCTCCATCAAGGTTTTTCTGACAATAAAATTTATACGCTGCACTTAAAGTACGCTGTTCCATCATATGAAACACTTTCTGCACGTCGACCAGTTTTTTACCATCAACAGAGAACTCAATTCCTACCCGAAGAAATTCTTCAATGAGCATCGGAATATCAAAACGGTTGCTGTTATAACCACCGAGGTCGCATTGTTCAATAAACTGTTTGACTTCATTCGCCACCTGTTTAAAACTTGGTGCATCTTTTACCATCTCATCTGTAATGCCATGTATATCGCTCGAACTTTTTGGAATGGGCATCAATGGATTAATGAGCTTACGTTTTACCTGTTTGGTTCCATCCGGATTAATTTTTACAATCGCGATTTCTACAATGCGATCGGTGCTGATATTAACACCCGTTGTTTCAAGATCGATAAACGCAAGTGGACGACTGAGTTGCAATTTCATGATGCGAAGTAAGTGCTTTAATTGTTAATTCCTGCTTTTTAGGTGTTGTTCCATCAACTGATTGGCTAATAAAGGAATATCGATTCCATCGTAATTACCGCTACTCATGAGCAGCAGGTTGCTGTTTTCATAATTACGTGTATGCAGCCATTCAGCAAGGGCTTTGCTGTCTGTAAAAACAGTCAGTCCCTTTTTATTGAACCCCGCCTCTATTGAAGCTACGGGTAAATCAGGCAGTCTTTTTATTTCCAATGCATGTTTTGAATAAAACACAACCGCTTCATCGGCCGGTTCCAGCGCCCCGTTGTATTCTTTCATAAATGCTTCATTCAAACTGCTGTATGTATGCAATTCCAGCACACCAATCAGTTTCCGTTCAGGGAACTGGTGTTTTACTGCATCAATGGTTGCTTTTACCTTACTGGGTGCATGTGCAAAATCGCGATAGATGACACAGTCTTCAGAAGATGCCAGTAACTCTAATCTTTTTGCAGCACCTGTAAAACTGCCGATTGCAGGTATAAATGCACTAGCCGCTATACCCAATTCTTTACATGCATAGTACGCAGCATACAAATTCATGAGGTTGTGGTTACCGAAAACTTTCAGTGCGCCTTTTATCCCATCAATAGATACCGTCGTACTGCCATTTTCAATTTCATGCTCAGGAATACCATAGGATTGGTAACGGATATCATTTCTGGTATGGGTTGTTACCAGCTCCTTTAATACCGGATCAGATTCATTATAAATGAGCAGTCCTCCTTTTTCTATCCTGTTGATAAATATGATAAACTGTTCGAGGTAAAAGTCGAATGTGGGAAATACATTGATATGATCCCATGCAATACCTGTTAAGATGGCCACATGTGGATACAGAAAATGAAATTTGGGTTTACGCTCAATGGCACTGGCAGGATATTCATCTCCTTCACATACAATGACAGGAGCATTGGTAATATTGACAGATTGGTCAAATCCTTCCACCCTCGCCCCTACCAGGTAATCAAACGACTGTTGTGTATGTTTCAGCACATGCATGATCATGCTGGTGGTAGTGGTTTTACCATGACTTCCCCCAACAACAACCCGTGTTTTGTTCTGACTTTCATGGTAGATATATTCAGGGAAGGAATAAATTTTGAGTCCGAGTGAAACTGCTTTTTGCAGTTCCGGGTTATCCTGTTTGGCGTGCATACCCAGGATAACTGCATCCAGATCTGCTGTAATCAGGTCGGGTTGCCACCCTATCTGGGCAGGCAAGAGTCCCTGTTCCAGGAGGTTGGCTCTGGCTGGTTCAAAAATTTCGTCGTCTGTTCCGGTAACCTGGTAACCTTTTTTATGTAATGCGATGGCCAACTGGTGCATGACACTTCCGCCTATGGAGATAAAGTGAACCTTCATAATAATTGATTGATTTCAATCGTTTTATACAAATTAACGAATCGGAAACTGTACGCGAAGCAACATTTTAACTTAAATCTGTATCTTCGTTACAGCGCAAAATACAGTCAAAACGCCAACTTAATACAACACACATGAAAAAGATAACCGCATTAGTGCTCCTGTTTGTCATCAGCGCTGCATTGGTTAGCTCCTGCACTTCTTCCAAAAGCAGAGGTTGCCCAACTACCAACCCACGTTATTTTAAGCCCTAACCGGTACTGAACTTATTTGTTTAATGACTGTTTAATACAAGATGAATTGGAATACTTTAAGTTCGGTTGAACAATTAGAAGAAATAAAATCTGCCTCTTACCAGCAACCTCAATTAATCTTCAAGCATAGTACCCGTTGCAGTATCAGTTCCATGGTGCGCAGCAGGCTTGAAAGAAGTGAAACACCTAACAATATCAGCTTTCATTACCTCGACTTACTGGCTTACCGATCGCTTTCGAACCAGGTTGCAGAAGATTTTTCAGTCTACCATGAATCTCCGCAAGTATTGCTGATTAAAAATGGAGAATGCGTATATGATGAAAGCCACCAGGGCATTAATATGGATGAAATTGCTGAACAGGCCGCCCTGTAATCCTCCTTTTGTTTTTTGATCGTTGTACATTCAGTAAATTGCTGGAAACACAACTTCATGACCATTACTGTATTTGGTGCTACCGGACAGGTAGGTAAACATGTGGTATCACAAGCCCTGGCACTTGGCTATTCCGTAAGGGCTTTTGGTCGTTCTATTGAATCATTGATAGATAAAGACATTGCATCCGATCGATTGGTAGCGATGAAGGGTTATGTATTTGAAGAAGCTGATGTATATAAGGCCATTCAGGGTACAGATGCGGTGATTTCTGTTTTAGGTGGCTCCTTTGATGGGAAAGACCGGAGCAGAAGCCTTGGTATGAAAAATATCATTACACAGATGGAAAAAACAGGTGTAAAAAGAATTGTGGCACTGGGTGGTATGGGAATACTCAGTACAGAGGATGGAGTATTACTGATAGAACAACCTGATTACCCTGAGCAATACAAACCGGTTGGACTTGAACATTTAGCTGCTTTTCGTTCATTGGAAGCTTCTTCGCTTGACTGGACCTTTATTTGTTCTCCTGACATTCTTGACCAGCCAGGCAACAGACAATATATTACTTCAGCGAATTATGCGCCAAAACCCAATCAGTATCAGATAGCAGCAGGTGATCTGGCAGACTGTATGTTACAGGCAATTTCTAACAGGCAGTATGTAGTTCAGCGTGTGGGGATTAGCAGGCTATGAGCTATGAGCTATGAGCTATGAGTAAAACTTGAACATGATTATTTTTATTGCTCACGTTCCACCTATTTTTTCTTATTCACGATTCATCATTGACCATTGACGATTACCGGCTCCTCCCTCTTCATCAACCAGTCTCTCTGCACATCTGTTCCAAGGACAAAATCATGTTCTGAAAATTTTTGGAATCCGAATGAGTTATAGAAATTGATTGCACGTTTATTGTGTTCCCAAACACCCAGCCAGAGGGTTTTGCAGGCAGCCGTTTTAGCATACTGAATAGCATGTAACATCATTGCCTTTCCTATACCTTTTCCAATCATCTCTTTTCTTGCATAGAAACGACAGATTTCTATTGCCTGGTTTGCATTTTCGAGATCGGGATGCGCTCCCGACTTCAGTTTAATATAACCAGCAGGTTCTTCTTCACAGTAAGCAAGGAAAAATATATTGGAGTCATCGAACAATTCTTCCATCAGCAATGATGTGTTGAATTGCTGCTCCATAAAGAGTTCCATATCTTCCTGCGTATTCTGTTCTGCAAAACTATCATAGAAAGTTTCGCGACTGATTTTGGCTATCAGTGATGCATCTTTTTCTGTGGCTCTGCGGATATTTATTTCGTTCATTACTGGTTAAGCAGAAACATTTTCAATGACCATGGCACTGGCACCACCACCTCCATTACAGATACCAGCAGCACCTATTTTTCCAGTATGTTGTTTGAGTACATGAACAAGTGTAACAATAATTCTTGCACCGCTGCAACCCAGTGGGTGTCCTAATGAAACGGCCCCGCCATGCACATTTACTTTGGCAGGGTCAAGTTGCATTTTTTGCATATTGGCAATACCCACCACAGAAAAAGCTTCGTTGAGTTCTACAAAATCAATATCGGTCATCGTAAGACCAGCTTTGGCTACTGCTTTCGGAACGGCCAATGAAGGTGTTGTGGTGAACCATTCAGGTACCTGTTCGGCATCTGCATAACTTCGAATAATAGCCAGCGGTTTAATGCCCATAGCTTCTGCCTTTTCTTTACTCATTAATACTACAGCAGCAGCACCATCATTCATGGTTGATGCATTGGCCGCCGTTACCGTTCCATCTTTTGTAAAAGCCGGTTTAAGTTCAGGTATTTTATCAAATTTTACATTGAATGCATCTTCATCTTTTGCGAACATAACCGGGTCGCCCTTTCTCTGCGGAATAGGCACCGGAATAACTTCTGCGGTAAAATTTCCATTGTTCCATGCTGCCTGGCTTCTTGTATAACTTTCTACTGCAAATGCATCCTGTTCTTCGCGTGAGATATTACATTCTTTGGCACAAAGTTCTGCAGCATTACCCATAGCATAATTGTGGTACACATCGGTAAGACCGTCTTTTGCAAGTCCATCTATCATTTGTACATGACCATATTTATTGCCCCATCGCAGGTTAGCTGAATAAAATGGTACATTACTCATACTTTCCATTCCCCCTGCTACAATAATATCAGCATCACCCAATAAAATAGCTTGTGCACCCTGTGCAATGGCTTTCATTCCACTGGCACATACTTTATTTACTGTGGTACAAATAGTACTGTCTGGCAAGCCTGCAAATTTCGCCGCCTGTCTTGCAGGGCCTTGACCGGTATTGGCCTGTATTACACAACCCATCAATACTTCCTGTACATCAGTTGGCTGAATGCCTGCTCTTTCCACTGCTGCCTTAATAACAATGGCTCCCAGTTGTGGGGCAGTAAAATCTTTTAAACTTCCTCCAAATGAACCTATTGGCGTACGAACAGCAGATACGATATACACAGTTTTTGTTCCCATTGTATGATTTTGAAATGCAAATATAAAGCAATCATGCTAACAGTTGTTAGCATGCCTCTATTTAAAAAATAATCGGTTGATTTTTGCAAATCGAAAAGCCACAGATTCGCAGATTAGTAGAGATGTCTGGCTTCAAAGAGGCTTATCTTAGTGCAAAGATCAGGTACCATGAAATGGATGAAAAAGCCGGCATTTTTGTTACTCCTCCTCTCCGTTATTTTATCAATGGGTTTTATAAGCAATACACCAGATTGTACACAATTAAAGAAAGGAAGGTTTCATAGTTATACCAGACAGGGCATACATATTGTCATCAACCGGATTGATGGTATCCAGCAGGATATCAATACAAAAACAAATGATACCACTTACTGGAAAATAGACTGGCTGGACAATTGTCGTTTTGCTGCCACCTATTTAACAGGTTCGGGGCCAAAAACAGAAGAAGAAAAAAAGTTTTATCAAAGCACCATTCTGTTTTATGAGGTGAAAGAAATTGCTGATAATTATTACATAGGTGCCACCACTGTTAAGGCCCCGAATGGTAACAGCAGTTCTACAGATACCACATGGTTGGTGGAAAGAGATAGATGAACTCAAGATTCGGCATTCAAGATTCAAAGGGGAACTTGAATGCTGTCGGTTGATTGTTTATCCGGATTTCTTTCATTGATGATTCACGATTCATCTACCAGTAGTTTGATTCCTGTTTGCGTAAACTCAATCTTTCTTTGTTTATACAAGTTGCCGGTGGTCATTTTAAAAGTTTTCTTACTCATGCCGAAGAAATCATAAATGTCTTCGGGAGCAGACTTATCGTTGTATGGCAGGTAACCATTGTTTTCTTCAAGCAGGCGTAACACTTTACCCGCTTCATCTTCCACTTTTTGAAACCCGGGTTTGCCGAGCACTACATCAATTTTATTTCCGGGTAATATTTTCTTCACGAATCCTTTCAGTCTGTCACCAATCTCGATTTCAGTAAATATTTCACTGGTGTGAATAATGCCACTGTGCAGGTTGTTAATGATTACCACATAACCCAATTCAGATTTGCGATATACAAGCAGGTCTACCTGATCGAGTTCTTTTACGGTTAATGTGTCATTGCTTAATAACTGCTCCAGTTTTTCGGTGGCTGCTACCCTGCCTGTCATCTCATCGATATAAAGCTTTACCAGGTATTCGCCTCCTTCACGCATGCCTCCCAATTGTTTGGATGCAGGTACAAATAAGTCTTTCATTAATCCCCAGTCGAGAAAAGCCCCCTGTCTGGTTACAGCCACAGCTTTCATTTTAACGATCTCTCCTACACAGGCTTTTGCTTTTTGTGTAGTTGCAATCAGCCGGTTATCTGAATCATGGTACACAAATACAGTCAGTTCATCCCCAATCTTTAGCCCCTTGGGAGCAAAACGGGTTGGTAACAGAATACCATCCTCGCCATTGTCGAGATAAAATCCAAAATCTACTTTCCTTGATACTTTCAGTGTATTGTATTGGCCTACCAGCACTGGCTCCATAAAACAGTTTAAGAAGCAAAAATAGGTTAGTTTATTGGTTTAGTCTCTAAATGACTCTTTCCACTACTGTTAGCAACTTTAGAGAACTCCCTTCAAATGCTTTAAATATTTTGCGGCCGATGAAGCGGATCAAGCCCCTAATTGGATTAGTTTTTCTATTTTCTGGTTGGAAACAAACAATATTGTCACAACAGGTAAATGGCCACTGGTATGGAGTGGGTAAAGTTGCCGTTCCCGGAGAGCATAGTGCTTATCTGGCCGAATTGATTTTAAAACAAAAAGGCAAAACTGTTACCGGTGAATTACAATATTATTTTCGCGACAGCCTGTTTAAGCTGGCAGTGAGCGGAATATTCAACAGTCAGAACAGACAACTGACTTTTAAACCCCTGCCTTTTATTTATTATTTATCCAGAAGTACCAGGAATGGAATCGATTGTATCCTTAGCGGTAATTTCACACTCATTGTTAACCGGACCGAATCAATATTAAATGGCGCCTTCGAAAGTGATGCGGCCCATCGATATACGGCTCCCCCTATTCAATTTCGTTTCAGGTATTCAACAGATACCATTCCTTCTGCAGTTGATCTCTCCGCTCAAACTGAAGATGATGAATCAATAAGCGATACTGCCCTTGTACAGGCCATTACTCCGGTTGAAGCAAAAGCTCCGAAAGCTATTGATTCCATATTTAAAGCAAGAGACAAATTATTTGTGCGTGAGATTGAAGTTTCTGGTGGTCCTTTGCGTCTTGAATTATACGATAACGGAAGTATTGATTATGATTCTGTATCAGTTTATCTCAATGATCAATTACTGATACCCAAAGTTAAGTTGGATCATAAAGCCATCAGAAAGACCATACAATTAGATAGCACGCTTCCACATCATGAATTAAGCATGTTCGCAGAAAACCTTGGAATGGTTCCTCCTAATACGGCTGCATTGATTATTTATGATGGAGATAAAAGATATGAACTGATTCTTACCAGTGATCTGAACCGTACTGCTACCATCAGGCTGAAGAACAGAAAATATTGAGTACGCAATAATAAATGTTGAACTGAGCGATTTTCTTTAACATCTATAGTTTATTTTCTCCCAACACTACCAGTTTATTATCGTTCAATCGGCATACATTTTCTCTGTGCCTCATTTCAATTGTATCATACATTCTTTGGCTGGCAACTGCCAGGCAATCAATTCCGCAAGCTATTACAGATATATTACTTCATATTTTCTACATATATTAAAACAATTATAATATTTATCCAAAATGTGCTATTCCTTCTATTATTTTAACTATTTCGCAGAGTTTAACATTTTTTTTTAAATTCATGGTCCTATAACTTCTTAAACCAAACAACACATGAGAAAAATTGTGACTAGCTTATTGCTAGCAATGTGTGTTACTATTGCAGTAAACGCACAAGTGCTAAGTATTTCCGGTCGGGTTACAGATGAGAAAGGAGCTCCTATTCCTTCTGCATCCGTTACGATCAAAGGAAAACCCAATGCTGGCATTGCCGCCGATGCCCAGGGTAATTACAAAATTTCAGCTTCAAAAGGAGATGTACTGGTTATTTCAAGCGTAAGTTTCGCTACGCGTGAAGTAACTGTAGGTACAAACACAACAGTGAACGTTTCACTGGCTCCTGATGCTTCTTTATCTGAAGTAGTTGTAACGGCGATGGGTATCAAGCGTTCTGAAAAAGCAATCGGTTATGCTGTTTCCAAAGTGGAACCCGGCACCTTATTGCAGAAATCTGAGCCCAATATCCTCAACAACCTTGCGGGTAAAGTTCCCGGGGTTGATATACGGGCTGGTCAGGGTGCTCCCGGTGCCGCTACCCGTATGCAGATCAGGGGTGTATCTTCATTCAATGGTGGGGAGCCTTTGATTATTGTGGATGGTGTTCCGTACAGTAACAACCTGGTAAACACCACCAGCCCTTTTAGTGGTGGTGGTACTTATGGTTCAGGTTTAAACAATATTGACCCGAACGATATCGAGTCAATGAACGTGTTAAAGGGCGCTGCTGCGGCTTCCCTGTATGGTTCACGTGCGGCCAATGGGGTATTATTAATCACTACCAAGTCGGGTGCTCCAAAAAAAGGCGCCAAATCGCTCAATGTAACTTACCGTGCAGGTTACAGTATTGAGAAAATATCGGATGTACCCGAATTCCAGAACTCTTACGGTGCTGGTGCCAACTTCAGAACACAATCATCAAATGGTTCATGGGGAGCTAAATTCGGAAAGGGTGTAATCTATGATGCCTCAGGTAACGTAATTGGTACTTCCGCTTCTGGTATTGATTCTATTCCTGCAACAACATGGGCTACCATGTTTGCGTCTTATCCTGAACTTTTCCCGAATGGACGTCTTGCTTACAAACCATATCCTAATAATGTGTCTTCTCTATTCAATACGGGGCACTTACTGGAAAACTCTGTAGGTCTGAATGGCGGAGAAGGGAATACTACATTCAGTGCTACTTTATCACGTGTAGATCAGAAAGGTTATATCACCAATTCAAGCTATACCAAAAACAATATCAGTGTAGGAGGTCAGACAAGTGTTGGCAATCTTACATTCGGTGCCAATATCTCTTATGCCCGAAGCAAACAGATAGGTGGTTTTATTGGTCAGGCCCAGAGCTTTATATCACAGTGGGGACGTACCTACACCATGGCGAGGAACTGGGACATCGTTGGATGGCCATCAGAAGACAGGGCTGGTCGACAAATCGGATTTAATGATGGTCAGTACACCAACCCTGTGTGGGGTGCTTATCATAATGTGATCACTTCTATAGATGACCGTATTGTTGCGAATGTGAGAGCTTCTTACAAATTCAGCAAAAGGGCACGTGTCGACTTCAATGGTGGTGTTAACAACTACGCATTGTACAGAGATCAGATTATCGACAAATCATCTTTGGGAAGTGCAGACAACCTGTTGGGTACACTTACTGAGGTAGTAAACAGAACCCAGGAAATCAATGCAAAAATCGTTGCCGTTTTCAATCCCAAAATTTTTGAAAATTTTACATTGGATGTTAACATAGGTAGTGAAGTGAACGAAAGAACCAGCCGCAATCAGCAGGTATATGGTGTTGACTTCGTAATTCCGGGTTTATTCAACCTTACGAATACACGTCGTCAGACTTTCAGTGGAGATACCAGATCTAAAAGAAGATTAGTGGGTGTGTTCGGAGATGCTTCTCTTGGATACAAAAATTTTGCTTTCTTAAACATCACCAGCAGAATGGATCTGACTTCTACCCTGCCTTATAAAAACGCGAGATACTTCTATCCGGGTGTTTCGGGTTCATTGGTTTGGTCTGATGCTTTCGGGCTTAAATCGAACTGGTTGGATTATGGTAAACTTCGTGCAGGTTATGCAAGAGTGGGTAATGATGCCGGACCACATAATGGTCAACCCATTTTTGGTCTGAATGCTGCTGGTTTCCTCGGACAGCCGCTGGCAACAAGAGGTGGCTCTAGTTATGACCCCAACCTGACCCCTGAGTTTACGACTGAATTGGAAATCGGTTCCGATATGCGTTTCTTCAAAGGAAGACTGGGTCTGGAACTCACATGGTATGACAAAAGATCTACTGATCTGATTTATTCCATCGGTTTACCTCAGACTACCGGTTATAGCTCTTTCTTTACCAACCTCGGGGAAATCCGTAATACAGGCTGGGAAGCTGCTTTAGATATTAAACCGGTAATTCTCAAAAATTTCCAGTGGGATGTAAGAGCCATCTTTACCAGAAATATTAACACCGTTGAAAGACTGATACCAGGTCTTACAAGAGATATCATTGGTGGTTTCAATTATATTGAAGCAGGATTTCCTTATGGTTATTTAAGGGGTTCTTTCTCTGCCAGAACAGATGATGGACAGTTATTAATTAACCCTTCTTCTGGTATGCCATTCTTAGACCCCAACCCAGGTATGGTAGGTAACCCCAATGCCGATTACAAAATAGGCATTACCAATAACTTTAATTTCAAAGGAATTGAATTAAGTATTCTTTGGGATATGACCAAGGGAGGTGATTTCTACTCTGAAACCATCAGCAGTATGCTGGGAAGAGGTGTTACAAAAGATACAGAAGACAGAGAAAAGAACCGCGTAATTACAGGTGTTTATGGAAACCCAACTCCTGTTCCTGGTCCAAACGGGCTGAATCGTTATACACCAATGCTGGTAGGTGGCAAAACTGTACCTAACCAAACAAGGGTAACTACCAACGACTTATTCTTTACACAGGGAACAGGTGCAAGCTTTGCAACGAATGGTGCATTTGAATATGCGGTTTTTGATGGTACAATTTACAGGTTGAGAGAAATTACACTCGGTTATTCTTTACCAAAAAGATGGGTGAGTAAACTTAAGTTATCAAATGTTACCATCTCATTAAGTGGACGTAACCTTTGGTACCTGGCACCGAACGTACCTAAGTATACCAACTTCGATCCGGATATTAACTCAGTAGTAGGTGCAGGTACACAAGGTGTTGAAACCGGTGGCGCACCCAGTACAAAAAGATATGGTCTGAACCTGAACGTAACTTTCTAATATCATTAAGTAAAAAAATATTTATGAGAAGGATAAAATATATCTCTTACATTTTTACAGCCCTGATAGTGCTTTCTGCATCAGGCATTGGCTGTAAAAAATTTCTTGATGTAAACAAGAATCCCAATAGCCCTACCCCCGAATCTGTACAATTGTCTATGGTACTCAGTGCTGCTGAACGAAATATTTCCAACAGCTTTGCATTAGGTTCTGGTCTGGGAAATACTTTTTCAGTATATACACATCAGATGACGGGCCGTGTAGGTGCAGACCGCTATGGTGCAGGCGCATCAGGATGGGAAGGATTGTATAGTGCCATCTCTAACCTGAATGTGATCATTACACGTGGCACTGCAGAAAACCGTTTTGTCTACGTTGGAATCGCCAAAATATTGAAAGCCTATACTTTCAGTATGATGGTAGATATCTGGGGAGATATCCCTTTTTCAGAATTCGATAAATTCGAACAAGGCATCACCCAGCCTAAATTTGATAAGGGTTCAGATATTTATCCCAAATTATTCGCAATGCTGGATGAAGGTATTGCTGATATAAACAACACAACCGTTAACCCTTCAGTACCAGGTAATGATGATTACATCTATAAAGGCAGTAAAACAAACTGGATCAAGGCAGCCAATACCATCAAACTGAAATTATATACTCAGGTAAGATTGGTACAAGACGTGAAAACACAGGTTGCAGCATTACTGGCAGCACCCAACTCTCTGATTAACTCACAGGCTGAAAGTTTTGCGATGGCTTATGGTCCGATTGCTACTACCGATGACAGACACCCCGGGTATGGCGACTATAACGCAACACAGCGCGGTGGACAGCTTTTCAGTCCATGGTTATATGAAATAATGAAAGGAAGAAATCCAGACATCCTTACAGGTATTGCTGATCCGAGAATTCCTTATTATATCTACAACCAGAAATCTGCTCCCGGTGGCTCTAATCCAACACCGGAGAACTGTACCGAGTACCGTGATGGTGGATTTATTACCATTCTCTTTGGATCAAATGGCCGATGCCGTGATGGATCAAACAGCCAGACTTATTCCTTATTTGGTATTTATCCGGTAGGTGGCAGATATGATGACGGCGCTGCAAGATCGGTTAACTCAATCGGCACCCAAAATGCAGGAACAGGTGCAAGACCACATCAGTTTATTTCTTATGCTGACCGTTTGTACCTGGAAGCTGAACTTATCAATGTTGGCGCAGTTGCTGGCGATGCAAGAGCTGTTTTCAGTAAAGCAATGGATGAATCATTTAATCAGGTTGATTATGTGATCACCAACTTTATTAAACCAGGATCTGCAGGTGCACCACAAACAGTGCCATTAATTGCAACGCAGGCCGCTACTACAGCTTATAAAGCTGCTGTTCTTACTGCTTATGATTTAGCCAGCTCAGCCAAAAAACTCGAACACATCATAACGCAGAAATGGATCAATAGAATTGAGAACCCTGTTGACAACTATACCGATTATCGCAGAACCAAATACCCTGTATTGTTTGCACCTGCACCAGAAGGAACTGTAACAAGCGTAACAGCACCCGATGGCACTGTTACATCGGTATCAAACGACAGAAAATACCCCTGGTCATTACCGTTCAGCGCCAATGAGATCGCACTGAACTCAAACGCACCACCTCAAAAAGTTCCTGAATCATTTAAAGTATTCTGGCAACCTTAATCGATCCATTC
>DPWF01000079.1:18051-18950 GCA_003526435.1 Chitinophagaceae bacterium
TGAAACTTAAAAAAATCAATATACTATCTGCACTCGCACTATTTTTTGTGATTGCATTTACTAGCTGCAAAAAAGATGACGGAGCTATTCCAAAGCGAATAGGGATCGAGGATATACCTGCGATTACTACCAATATCGAAGCTGGCAGCACGAATACCATTACGTTTACCAATCAGGCAGCTTTTCAGGGAAAATTCACTGTATCACTTTATTTTCCCGGCACACCGGCCCCTGCAAAAGTTGATATAGTGGTTAGAAAAAACGGAGCAGCCGCCAGTGTTAAAGTATTCAAAGCTGGTGTTGCAACATTTCCTTCTGCTGTAACCGTTACAGCGGCTGAAATTGCTACACTCTTCGGAACAGCAATTGCACTGAACGACACTTATGATTTTGCCCCAGACATTTATGTGGGTACAAAAAAATATGAAGCTTTCCCTTTAACGGGTTTAGGCTCCGGAGCCGGTGTAGTCAATATGCCGGGTTATGGAGAATATGTAAGATATACGGCTAAATAAACCGTATGAATCGCAATAAAAAGGGTATATCATTGATATACCCTTTTTAATTTTCTGAATAATCTTATCAGAACAAACGGAGAATATACTTATTCAAAAAGCTCTGGCTGAGGGTTATCATCTTTTGGTTTTGTCTCCCATTCCATTTCAATGCTCTTATTAAAATCAGTCAGCTTGGCGCCCACTGCTTTCCAGCCCATCACTTCTACCATTTTGGCCACTTTGAATTTGGCTTTCCGAACCTGAGCCCCCTTACCGGTTTGAACAGACAGAATGGGTTCATCTTCTGTAGTAACGGCTTCCAGGCGATTACCTTCTCCTTCTTTGATAAAGAGGAATTGCGTTTTCAGGGTGCTCGTTTCTACTTTGAACCGCTTGATATTG
>DPWF01000160.1:0-173 GCA_003526435.1 Chitinophagaceae bacterium
TGCCGTTAGTACCGCTGCCCAGGAAGCCAAAAACCCTAAACGCGATATGCCAATCGGTATTCTGGGTTCACTGGTGGTTTGTACCATTCTGTATATTCTCTTCGGACACGTTCTCACGGGTGTGGCCAACTGGCAGGAATTCGTTGATCCTGAGAAAGGCCGCGAAGCATCTG
>DPWF01000160.1:210-4228 GCA_003526435.1 Chitinophagaceae bacterium
TATGACCAAATACGCATGGCTGTCTACCGCTGTAACAGTAGCCATCCTCGCCGGTTTCTCTTCGGTGATCCTGGTGATGTTGATGGGACAGAGCCGTATTTTCTATACCATGAGTAATGATGGCCTGATTCCAAAAGCATTTGGTGTATTGCATCCTAAATTTAAAACACCCTACAAAGCCAACTGGATTCTGTTTGTATTTGTAGGTTTGTTTGCTGCTTTTGTTCCCGGACACGTTGCCGGTGATCTTACCAGTTTTGGTACCCTCTTTGCCTTTGTACTGGTAAGTATTGGTGTTTGGATACTGCGTATTAAATCGCCGGAAATCGAAAGACCATTTAAAACACCATTGGTACCTATCGTACCTATACTGGGCGCCGTGGTTTGTTTAGGAATGATTGTTGCACTGGATGCACAAACCCTGAAAGTGGCATTCGCATGGATGGCACTTGGTCTGGTGGTGTACTTCCTGTACAGCAAAAACAACAGTAAACTCCGTAAACAACAATAAAACAGGTAATACTATTCTAAAACCCGCTCAAGTAGCGGGTTTTTTTATGATCAATAGGCTTATTTTTGCAACCCGTTCATTTAAACATTTATTATGGGAAGGATTTTTGAAGTACGTAAAGCCACCATGTTTGCCCGTTGGGACAGAATGGCCAAACAGTTTACCCGTGTGGGAAAAGAGATCGTGATCGCTGTTAAAGCCGGTGGTCCCGACCCGGCAACCAATCCTGCACTCCGTCGTTGTTTCCAGAATGCCCGAAGCGTGGGTATGCCAAAGGATCGTGTAGAAGCTGCTATCAAGCGTGCACAGGGTAAAGACACTTCCAACTACGAAGAAATTTTATATGAAGGTTATGCACCGCATGGTGTTGCCCTGCTGGTAGAAACCGCTACCGATAACCATGTGAGAACGGTTGCAAACGTAAAAAGTCATTTTAACAAAGGAAATGGTGCATTGGGTAATAGTGGCAGTGTGAGTTTCCAGTTTAAAAAGATGGGAGTATTCAAACTCAAACCTGAAGGACTGAGTATTGATGACCTCGAACTGGAACTGATTGATTTTGGTCTGGAAGAACTGGGTGAAAGTAATGATGATAATGGCAACCCGATTATCGTTTTACGTTGCGCCTTTGTTGACTTTGGCAATCTCCAGAAAGCGCTGGAAGACAAGGGGCTGACGCCAATCAGTGCAGAACTCGAATGGATCCCTACCACCACCGTTCCTGTTACCGACGAACAGGCTGAAGATGTAAGTAAACTCATCGAAAAGCTGGAGCAGGATGAAGACGTGAATAAAGTGTTTCATAATATGGGATAGGAGGTAGAACGCACAAGCCTCAAGCTACAAGCTACAAGTTATCACAAGGAGCTGTTGTTTCGAAAGAAATAACAGCTCTTTTCATTATCTGCACATTTTTCATTTCAGGCACTACCTCACTTGCAGCTTGCGGCTGGTAGCTGGTAGCCTGCCACTTACTTATCCCTTTCTTTTCAGTAAATTTGTACATGCAAACGCTACACAATTTAAAACACCCGGTCATTCTGTTCGATGGGGTTTGTAATTTGTGTAATGCAAGTATTCAGCGTGTGATTAAGAACGATCCTGCTGCATTATTTCGCTTTGCTTCCTTACAGGGACAACTGGGGCAACAGGTGCTGGAACAATTTCATTTACCTGCCGATGCGTTCAATTCATTTTTACTGCTCCAGGATGGACAACTATTCAGCAAATCAACCGCTGCCTTAAAAGTGATGAAACAAATGAAAGGTGGGTGGAAATGGTTGTATTATCCATTGATTATTATCCCGCCTTTTATCCGCAATTTCTTTTACGATATTATTGCCCGCAACCGATACAAATGGTTTGGTAAAAAGGAAGCCTGTTGGCTGCCCACGCCCGAGTTGAAAGCATTATTTTACGATTGATATAACCTTCGGTTTGCAGCTTCGAGCTATTAATTATTAGTTGCTGGCTACTAGCTAAAAAATCATGTGTCGCTCACAAAGTAAAACAACACATGATGATTATTATTATTTAATCTAGCAGCTAGAGGCTCGCAGCTAGTAGCTCAAAACTTGTGGCTTGTGGTTTGCAGCTACTTACTCCGCCATCACCGATCTCACCGCATCCATCACATCTTCTGCATTGGGTTTGGAGAAATAATCACCGTCACTTCCATAACCCGGACGATGTGCTTTGGCTGTAAGTGTGCGTGGACTCGCATCCATCCATCTGTAACCGCCCTGTTCTTCCATCACTTTATTAAACATGTATGCTGCTGCACCACCGGGTACATCTTCATCTACAAAAATGATACGATTGGTCTTTTTAAGTGATGAAAGAATTACATGATGCAGATCGAATGGTAATAAAGTTTGTACATCCACTATTTCACAACTGATTCCTTCTTTTTCCAAACGCTCTGCCGCATCCTGTATAATACGTAGTGTAGAACCATAAGAAACGATCGTTACATCATCTCCTTCCCTGATGATTTCAGGAACACCTAATGGAACGGTGTACTCTAATAAATTGTCAGGCATTTTTTCTTTGAGTCTGTATCCATTCAAACATTCAATAACAATAGCAGGATCATTTGCCTGTAACAAAGTATTATACATTCCTACAGCCTGCACCATATTTCTGGGTACACATACATGCATACCTCTGAGTGCGTTAATCACCACACCCATTGGTGAACCACTGTGCCATATTCCTTCCAGACGATGACCGCGCGTACGGATAATAACCGGACAACTTTGCTGACCGCCTGTTCTGAAATGTGTGGTACATACATCATCGCTCAAAGGCTGTAATCCATATAATAAATAATCGAGGTACTGAATTTCTGCAATGGGTCTGAGTCCGCGCAGGGCCATTCCAATGGCCTGCCCAACAATGGTGAGTTCGCGGATACCTGTATCGAGAATTCTGTCTTTGCCATGTTTTTCCTGCAAGCCAGCAAAACCCTGATTCACATCACCAATATATCCTACATCTTCCCCAAACGCATACACTTTTGAATTTGCGTTGAATAAGGCATCGAAATATTTATTCAGAATTTCATACCCGTTAACGCTTGTTGCATCAAATGGTATCAATGGTTTTACTTCCGATACTTTCAATGCACTTTTGGCTCCTTCATTGTAAAGATGACTATTGTATAACTGTTTGCTCTCCTCCAGTAATTCCTGGCGCAAGGCATCAAGGTCTGCTGCCGATGGAGAAGATGGCGCTACTTCAATGGCCAGTGCAATGTTTCGTAAAACATCACGACGAAGCGGTTCTTTGTTATTGGCCAGTTCATTGGCCATTTGCTGAAGCTGGTTATACTTATCAATATCATTCACCATCGACTGGCGAATCAGTTCACTTGCTCTGGCAGCCTGTGTTTTGATGGGTGCAATATATTTTTCCCAGGCCATGTTACGACCTTCTTTCACTGTTTCTTTTGCTTCAGCTTCAACGGTGGCTAATTCTTCAATGGAAGCCAGTCCATTTTCAAGCATCCACTCTTTCATTTTTTTAATACAATCCCACTCTTTCTCCCACTCTAATCGTTCGGGTGTTTTATACCGTTCGTGGCTACCACTTGTTGAATGTCCCTGTGGCTGTGTTACTTCTTCTACATGGAACAAGGCGGGCTCGTGTGTTTCTCTTACTTTCTGCAATGCTTCTTCAAACACTTCACACATGCCGGCATAATCCCAGGCTTTTACTTTATAAATATGAATACCATTGGTATCGGCCTGTTTCTGAAATCCTTTCAGCGCCGCAGAAATAGATCCTTTTGTGGTCTGGAAATTTTTGGGAACAGAAATGCCATAACCATCATCCCATACAAATACGGCCAATGGCACCTGCAATACACCTGCTGCATTGATGGTTTCCCAGAAATGACCTTCACTGGTACTTGCATCGCCGATGGTGGTGAAGCAGATTTCATTCCCATTGTGACTTAAATGTTCCAACTGATTCTGGTGTTTGCTGGCCCTGAAACGACGAGAA
>DPWF01000013.1 GCA_003526435.1 Chitinophagaceae bacterium
CGGGTGGGTATATTGCCCATGTTATCACCAAACACAGTGGGGCGTCTGCCTATTATATGGGCAGTGTGGTAAGTTATGACAATCGTATCAAGGAAACTCTGTTAGGTGTTACATCAACAACATTAAATACGGTGGGTGCCGTGAGTGAAGAGACCGTTCGTCAGATGGCCGCTTCAGTAAGAAAGATCATGCAAACAGATTATGCCATTGCAGTAAGTGGTATTATGGGGCCCGATGGTGGCACCCCTACCAAACCGGTTGGCATGGTTTGGATAGCGGTGTCTTCTGCTGAGAAAACCATAACACAGGTTTTTCATTTCCGGTTCGACCGGGCGAGGAATATTGAATTAACAGCTACCAACGCACTCAACCTACTCAGGCAATTGATATTGGGAAAATTATAATTCTTTTGTCCTAATCTCTGCGTAAGCTCCTTACTCTCATGTTCTCTGCGGTGAATAGAGCGTATCTTCACCGCAAAGAACGAGAGAACGCAGAGGAGGCCACAGAGAAATACACATCTGAATTGCATCCTGAGGCTTTGTGCATAAAGACGATGGAGTTTTTTCGGTTTTCAGCCGGAAATTGTCTATTTTCTCACTAATATTGCCCCCGAAAACAAACGGGCGTAAGTTTTAGGACTGGATATAGTTGTGCAGAAGGGTTTTTGATCATTATTTTAAACACTACGAATTGTATGGCAATTGCTGAACTGGTGATGCCCAAGCTGGGCGAGAGTATCATGGAAGCTACAATCCTGAAATGGAACAAGAAAGTGGGCGACCATGTGAAAATGGATGAGACTGTATTGGATATCGCCACGGATAAGGTTGACAGTGAAGTACCTTCTACTGCTGAAGGTGTTATAACAGAAATATTATTCAATGTAAATGATGTGGTACCCATCGGTACCGTGATTGCAAGGATTAATACCGCAGGTGGCAACGGAGTAGCAACAGATATACCAGCTCAGAATCCAGCTATAGAGGAAGATAAAATTACTACTCACACTGTTGAAATTTCAAGCACAGAGTCTGTTCAGCCAATCGGACCTTTAGCATTTTCTGCATCGCTTCCGGAAGCGCCGACAGAACCGTCCCCACAGATTGAAACAGAAGTACCATTTGTTCCTCCCACAACAGAAGTTACTTTACTCGATAAACCAGCTACCAATCGTTTTTATTCACCACTAGTATTAAATATTGCCAACAGTGAAGGAATCAGTTTGAGTGAACTGGAAAGAATTCCAGGTACTGGCATTGACGGCAGGGTAAGTAAAAAAGATATCCTGAATTATGTAGCCGATAAAAAATCAGGAAAAGTTCCAGCAACTGTCCCTGCACCTGCTGCAGCACCTGTTCAGGCTGCACCCAGGTTTGAAACAGTTGCCACAAAAACTATTGAACCTGCTGCTACCAGCAGCATTTCCATCCAGGCATCTTCCGGTAAACTCAGCGATCCTGCCGCAGTTATTGTAACTGGTCAGACAGAGATCATGGAGATGGACAGAATGCGTAAACTGATCGCCAAACACATGGTCGACAGTAAGCATACAAGTCCGCACGTAACCAGTTTTGCAGAAGCTGATGTTACACATATGGTTCAATGGCGTGAGAAAGTGAAAACAGAGTTTGAAAAAAGAGAAGGAACCAAACTTACTTTCACACCCATGTTTGTGGAGTGTATTGCACGTGTGATAGAACGTTATCCTCTGATCAACTGCTCTGTGGAAGGAGATAAAGTGATCATCAGAAAAGATATCAATATTGGTATGGCCACGGCCCTGCCATCCGGCAACCTCATTGTTCCTGTTATTAAAGGCGCCAATCAATTGAATATTGTGGGACTGAGCAAGGCCGTAAACGGACTCGCAGATGCCACACGTAACAATCGCCTGAAACCTGATGATACCAACGGCGGCACTTTCACTTTAACCAATGTAGGTACTTTTGGCAGTCTGATGGGCACCCCGATTATACCACAACCACAAGTGGCCATTCTTGCGGTAGGCGCCATTAAAAAACGTCCGATGGTGATTGAAACAAAAGAAGGAGATACCATTGGCATCAGGCACATGATGTATCTCTCGCTTAGTTATGATCACCGGATTGTTGATGGCAGCATTGGTGCCAGCTTCCTTACAGAAGTAGCCAAAGAATTTGAGAAATGGGATCCCAGCCGTCAGTGGTTTCAATACCTCTAAGCATTTGTTGTTTTTGATGAACGGTTTTGTTGATGCCTGCTGTTGCCTACCTAAGTAGTGCAATGAAGATAGTGGCTTGCATATTTATTGTACTGAGTGGACTTTTTACAGTTCAGCCGTTGGTAATGATGGCTGCACAGGAAAAGGACAAATGTGAGTCTGCAAGTGCCTGCAGTAAAGTATGCGGCGAAAGCAAAGCTGAACAAAAAGCAGAAAACAAAAACTGCGATACTACCACAAGATGTAATACCTCCTCCTGATGTTTTACGTGTCAATACTTACCTGTTGAAGAACCATTGTATAAAAATTTCTGGTCAACTTCGAACACAAAAATAAACCCCCATTATATTGAAAGCCCTGTTTCGGGTTATTCAATGGNNCTGAGTTTCTTTTCGTTTGATATAAACAATCCATTTTTAAACACATTAATTACCATCAAATGAAAAAAACAATGATGGCCCTGATCGCTTTTACGCTGATCAGTGGCATGACCATGGCTTCTGATAACAATAACAAGAAAGCCGAAACAAAAAAAGCCAAAAAAGAAGTATGCAATAAGAAGGATTGCAAGGATAAAAAAGATTGTACTAA
>DPWF01000248.1 GCA_003526435.1 Chitinophagaceae bacterium
CCAACCCGTTAAACTTTTCATTCAATCTTATGTCCAATACAAAACTAAAACCGATGTCCTTGCAGCGAATGTTCAAAACTTTCACAATCGTAGCCCTGTTTACCATCGGGGCCGCTTTCACCAATAACAGGAATGGGTTGCCTGAAATAAAAATGCCGTATAAAAAAGCGGGTCTTACACAACAGCAGGCAGCGGCTCATTTACTCAACAGGTTTAGTTATGGTATTCAGCCCGGGCAGGTAGAAGAAGTTGTAAAAATGGGTCTTGATAAATGGTTGCAGGAACAATTTGATGCTGATTTGCCTGATACAGAACTTCATCGTCGCTTAGAAACATTTGAGTCGTTGAGTTTGAGTAATGAAAAAATTGTGAATACCTATCTCACACCAGCACAAATAATTCGTGTAGCCGTAAGAAACAAACTGATACCTGCAGATTCTATCAACAATGCTGATCGGCAGAAATATCGTGAACAACTAAAGCTGATCCAGGAAAAAGAAGGGTTTAAACCTGTTCAGGAATTGCATCGGCAGCTCATCAATCAGAAAGTACTAAGAGCAGCATACAGTAATAACCAGTTAAAAGAAGTATTGACAGATTTCTGGTTCAATCATTTTAATGTTTCACTTACAAAAGGACAGAGTCAGCAATATGTAATGACCTATGAACGTGATGCCATCAGACCGTATGTGCTTGGAAGTTTTAAGGATATGTTACTGGCAACCGCCAGGCATCCGGCCATGCTGGAATACCTCGACAATGCTTTGAGTGTAAGTAATGATAATGAAAGAACCCGACGACAGCAAAACAATGCCATGTTGCGCGCAGCACGAGAGCGTGTGGAAGCAAGGCTAAATGACACTTCGATGCCCGGAGCCGCATTGGTTCAACAGGCGGTTGCGGCACGAAGAACACAGGGTCTCAATGAGAACTATGCACGTGAAGTGATGGAGTTGCATACACTTGGTGTAGACGGAGGATATGCGCAAAAAGATGTAACAGAAGTAGCACGGGCATTAACAGGATGGACAGTAAAGCCTATGTATAAAGAAGGTCCTGCAAAACAATTGGTTGAAAACCTGAATGAAACACAACTGGAAAGAAGGGGACTATTGATTGAAGGCGATTTTCTTTTCCGTGGTGATAAACACGATGAAAATCCAAAATCAATTCTGGGAAAACAGTTTAGTGGTAAAGATGGTTACAGGGAAGGAATACAGGTATTGGAAATGCTGGCAGCACATGCATCGACTGCTCAGTTTATAGCGACGAAACTGGCAAGACGATTTGTGGCAGATGAACCTTCAGCAGAGATCATTAAAGCAATTGCAAAAACTTTTCAGGAGACAGGTGGCAATATAAAAGCGATGATGATTACAATGGTAAACCACCCGGACTTCTGGTCAAAAAAGGCATTACGTGAAAAAGTAAAATCGCCCTTTGAATTTGCCATCAGTTCCATACGTGCAACAAAGGCACAGGTAACGCAACCATACCAGGTTTACAACTGGTGTACTAAAATGGGACAAAGATTTTATTATTATCAGGCACCAACGGGTTTTCCTGATCGTGCTAATTTCTGGATCAACAGCGGTTCATTATTAAACAGAATGAATTTTGGTCTGGCACTGGCTACCCAGAAAATTCCGGGTATAAGAATGAATTTACTGGCATTGAATGACAACCATGAACCCGAGAGCGCCGACGATGCCTTACGCATTTACAGTAAACTGCTTTTGCCGGAACGCAACCAGGAAGAAAATATTAAACGTCTTACGGCGATGATACATGATGCACAGCTCGAACAAAAAATCAATGAAGCTGCCGCTAAAATAAAAACAGAAATGGTGGAAGATGAAATGGAGGAAGAAGGTTCAAGACGACGGGGAACAAAGAACAGGGAAGATAACAGGTCGCAAACGACTAATGCCATGAATAACACTGCTGCAACAGTAGCACAGGTGGTAGGTATTATTATCGGCTCCCCCGAGTTCCAGCGTAAATAATAAATTGGTACCTACTAAAAGAGAACTAATAAAATTAAAAAACTTGTAGCCTGTAGCTTGCCGCTTGAAGCTTTATTCTCATAGCCCGCAGCTCAAGGCTCACAACTAAATTAAAAGATATGATTCAGCGAAGAGCATTCATGAAATCAGGTGCGTTGGCACTTTTTGCAGCAGGTTTTGGTGGAGTGCCCAACTTCATCGCACGAGCCGCAGATAACAGGAAAATATTACATCCATACAAAAAAAATAAAGTGCTGGTATGCATCTTTCAGCGAGGAGCTATGGATGGATTGATGGCGGTAAGTCCGTTTACCGACCCTAATCTGAAAACATTGCGCCCAACTTTATTTATGAGTCCGGTGCAGGCACAGGGAGGTATGATGGATTTGGATGGACAATTTGGATTACACCCGTCTTTAACCAGTTTGTCTTCTTTTTTCAAGGAAGGTCGTATGGCCATTGTACATGGTGTAGGAAGCCCGAATAATACAAGAAGCCATTTTGATGCACAGGATTTTATGGAAAGCGGAACGCCTTTCAACAAAGGTACGAACAGTGGCTGGCTCAACAGGGCTGTGGGTTTAACCGGTCACGAAGCAACACCATTCAGTGCGGTGAGTTTAACAAGTGCTTTACCAAGAAGTTTGTATGGCGATCACGAAGCTTTGGCCATCAGTAACCTGCAGGATTTTGCGATCCAGATGCAGGGTAATCCTATGGCAGGTAATATGGCTGCTAAATCTTTCGAATCGCTCTATGACCAGACCAGCAATCAGTTGTTGAATAAAACAGGGAAGGAAAGTTTTGAAGCAATGAAGATTTTGAAATCAAACGACATCAAAAATTATCAACCTGCTAATGGAGCGGTATATCCCAATTCTCCGTTGGGAAATTCTTTGAAACAGATTGCTACTTTGATTAAGATGGATGTAGGTGTAGAAGTAGCTTTTGCAGAAAGCGGTGGATGGGACACCCATTTCAACCAGGGAACAGTGAATGGAGCATTTGCAAGAAATCTTCGCGACTTCAGCGATTGTATTGCTGCTTTCTGGACCGATATGGGACAATACCAGGATGAAGTAACAGTTATGACGATGACCGAATTTGGCCGAACAGCTCACCAGAACGGAACAGGTGGTACCGATCATGGAAGGGCGAGTTGTTTATTTGTTTTAGGGAATGATGTACAGGGAGGCAAAGTGTATCATAATATAAAATCATTGGCAAAAGCCGATCTGGAAGATGGTAGGGATTTGCCTGTTTCAACAGACTTTCGTGCAGTATTTAGTAGCGTATCCTCCGGTCACCTCCGTTTGAAAAATACAAATGGACTTTTCCCCGGATGGGAAGGTAAAAAGGTTGAGTTGATGAAGTGAAACCAATAAATATGTAAGAGAATAAAAAGAACATGCAAGCACTACCTGTCTGTTTCTCTGGTTATTGGAACTATCTTGCACCTGTAACAGGGATGAGATAGCTGCATCAGTATTTCATATAATACCTGTTTGTTTTTTAATGCAAGCAAAAAAATGGTTGATCAGGTTATTGAATATACCATTTCACACCATTTTTTTATTACTTGTGGCAGATGCCCTGTTGCTATTTTTTCTTCCCCGCTTCGATATCTTAAAACAGGAGAGAAGTCCGCTTTTCTTTTATATTACCGCAACGCTGTTATCCTGGGTAGGTTGTTTTTGTTTTATGGCTTTACTTGTTAAGGCGCTGAAGCGAAATATCATACAAAAAGAAATTCATCTGTTTGTCATAATACCTGCTGTGATCATAATTATTGTATTGTTGCTGGGGCCACTGATATTGTATTTTCTGGGAAAATCAGAACACACCTTATGATATAGCATTACAAATGTGATTATCGCTTAAAGCTAAAAACGACGACACCCTCTTTATCAACATAAACGATATCGGCTCCTTTTTCCATTAAAGCCAAACCTTTGTGGAAACTTCCGGAACGGTCGAATTGTGGTGGAATGACCCATTCTCCTTTTTTATTGATAAAACCCCATGAGCCAAAATCTTTCTCCACTGCCGCAAGCCCCTCACTGAATGAACTGGCATTGGTAAAGCCTGGTTGAATAACCCAGGTACCGCTGGTATTTACAAAACCCCATTTATTACTTGTATCACGGGCGGGGGCAAGGCTGTCGGCAAATGCATACATACGTGTAAAGGAAGTTTTGATACTTGTTTTCTTTTTGATATCGAGAATCTCCCATTTATCCGTCATGTTTTTTTGTGTACAGGTTAATCCCGCAAATACATCTGTGATACTATAATATTCAGGTTGTACCACAAATTTTCCACTACTATCAATCAGACCCCATAGATTGTTCCTTACCGAAGCCTGAGCCAGCCCTTCTTTAAAATCATAACAAAGAGCAAACTGAGGTTGAATGCTGAAAATTCCTTTTTTATTGATATAGCCCCATTTTCCGTTTTGTTGTACCCTTGCTTTCCCCTCTGAAAAATTACCTGCGGCATTGAATTGTGGTATGATCAGCCATTTACCCTTTTCATTGATGAAACCATATTTAGAGGATAAAAGATGATTGCCCACTGCTGCTACAGCGATGCCCTCATTAAACTGGCTGGCAAAAGTAAACTGCGGTGTAATAGTAATCCTGCCGCTGGTTTTATGAACATAGCCAAATTTGCTGTTCTCTATGAACCAGATGAGATTTTGCGAATAACTGTAAACAGAAAGTCCTGTGAACAGGCAAAGAAAAAATATCTTTTTCATTGCTTAAATATACCATTAATGCTGAATTTACCGGGAACCTGTCGGGCCACAGATGCGCAGAGTGGTTTGATGCATCTGCGAATCTGTGGCTGAAAACTATTTATAACCTGCCTTTTTTAATTTCATCCACAACACCCGGGTCCAGTAAAGTACTTGTATCGCCCAGGTTCTCCGTTTCTCCTTCTGCCATCTTGCGTAAAATTCTTCGCATGATTTTACCGCTCCTGGTTTTAGGTAAACCACTTACAAACTGAATCTTATCTGGTTTGGCAATAGCGCCAATGATACGGGTTACGGTTTGTAAAATATCTTTTCTTACCAGATCGCCTGTACCATGCGTGTTTTGTGCATGAGAACCCTGGTAAATTACATATGCATAAATACCCTGTCCTTTAATATCATGCGGATAACCTACAACAGCACTTTCTACTACACCTGCATGCATGTTGATTGCATTTTCTACTTCTGCAGTACCAATGCGGTGTCCACTTACATTTAATACATCATCAACCCTGCCTGTAATGCGGAAGAAACCATCTTTATCTTTTAATGCTCCGTCGCCGGTAAAATACATGTTTTCGTAAGTGGCAAAATAATTGGTTCTGCATCTTTCATGATCACCATAAGTTGTTCTGAGAATGGATGGCCAGGGAGCTTTGATGCAAAGATTTCCCGAAATGGTTTCATCACCCTGCTGAATGATTTCTTTTCCGTTTTCATCAACCAGCACCATTTCTAATCCTGGCATAGGAAGTGTGGCCCATCCAGGTTTAGCGGGTGTAATACCTGCTAAATTTGAAATGAGACAACCTCCGGTTTCTGTTTGCCACCATGTATCTACAATCGGACATTTCCGTTTACCTACATGTTCATCATACCAATGCCATGCTTCTTCGTTAATGGGTTCACCAACAGTTCCCAGTACTTTAAGAGAAGAAAGGTCTTTCCCCTGTAATGGTCCTAACCCGAAACCCATCAGGCTTCGGATGGCCGTTGGTGCTGTATAAAGAATGTTGACGCAGTATTTATCTACAATGTCCCAGAAACGACCTGCATCGGGCCAGGTAGGAACACCTTCAAATAACAGCGAGGTGGCACCTGCACTGAGTGGGCCATACACTATATAACTATGTCCGGTGATCCAGCCAATATCTGCTGTACAAAAATGTACCTGCCCGGGCTGGTATTGAAATACGTTTACAAAAGTATAGTTGGTGTACACCATATATCCGGCTACACTATGTACAACTCCTTTGGGTTTGCCGGTAGATCCAGATGTATAAAGAATGAAGAGTGGATCTTCTGCATCCATTTCTTCTGCTTCAATAAAACTGATTCCTTTTTCTTCCACCTGTTTCATTTCATCTTCCCACCATACATCTCTTCCCTTGATCATGGAAACAGGTGTACGTGTGCGGGTAGCAACAATCACCCGTTTAACGGTTTTGTTTCCAATGAGTGCGTCGTCGATGACAGTTTTCAAAGGAATATCTTTAGCTCCTCTGTATGCCCCATCGCAGGTAACAATAAATGTAGCCTGTGCATCTTCGAGTCTGTCTGCAATACTTTGTGCAGAGAAACCGCCAAATACGACTGAATGTATGGCTCCTATGCGGGCACAGGCCAGCACTGCTATGGCCAGCTCCGGAATCATACCCATATAAATACAAACCCTGTCGCCTTTTTGAACACCATTGTTTTTTAACACATGGGCAAACTGGCAAACTTTCTCATGTAATTTTTTATAAGTGAGGATGCGATGATTTTCATCGGGCGCATTGGGCTCCCAGATAATGGCGGGATGATTGCCTTTGGTTTCAAGATGACGGTCCAGACAATTTTCAGTGATATTGAGTTTGCCACCTTTGAACCATTCAACTTTCGGTTCTTTAAAGTTCCATTCAAGGGTGGTGTCCCATTTTTTTCTCCAGGTAAAATGTGATGCTATTTCGCTCCAAAAAGATGTCGGATCGTTTATACTTTCCTGATATGCTTTCTTATACTCTTCAAAACTTTTGATCTGGTACGGATATGACATGCGCTTCGAAATTTTGGCGCTATAAATATACATCATCTGTAAAAGAGGCTTGTAGCGATTATACGAATGACTGTTTGTTTTTATTAGTGGGTAA
>DPWF01000198.1:0-363 GCA_003526435.1 Chitinophagaceae bacterium
TTTAATATTGCTTCTTATGCATTATTAACCATGATGGTTGCACAGGTTTGTGGACTTCAATGCGGCGACTTTGTGCATAGTTTCGGAGACGTGCATTTATATAATAATCATATTGAACAGGCCAAATTGCAACTCGGCAGAACACCTTATGAATTGCCTGCTATGAAAATCAATCCGGCAGTAAAAGATATTTTCAGTTTTCAGTTTGAGGATTTTACATTGGAAAATTACCAGTGTCATCCGCATATCAAGGCGCCTGTAGCGGTGTAATATCTTTGATTTTTTGATGTTTATTTTTTTGATTTGGATATAGCCTTCACTCACAAATCAAAAAATCTGAGATCAAAAAATCAAAGATCAAAA
>DPWF01000198.1:383-2819 GCA_003526435.1 Chitinophagaceae bacterium
TGCCATTGGTAAAGACAACCAGTTGTTATGGCATTTGCCAAAAGATCTTCAATTGTTCAAGAAGACTACCTGGGCCATGCCGGTGATCATGGGGCGTAAAACATTTGAGTCATTGTCTGGTAAACCTTTGCAAGGACGTTTGAATATTGTTATAACCCGGCAAAGAAATTGGCAACCTGAAGGTGTTACTGTTGTTCATTCATTGAGAGATGCTTTGTTTGTTGTCGAATCGGCAGATTATAAAGAAGTGTTTGTTGCCGGAGGAGGAGAGATATACAGGGAAGCATTGCCCAAGGCCGATAAAGTGTACCTTACCAGGGTGCAAACTGCTCCCGAAGCCGATACATTTTTTCCTGAACTTGAGCCGGATGAATGGCAACTGCTATCTGATGAAACTTTTCCCATGAACGAAAAACACGCTTACCNNCCCTTACAGCTTTCAATTATGGGCGCGTAGGTAAATTTTCTTCTATGGCATTTATAGAACCAGCTTATGCTTTTACGGCTCCCTTTCTTTTATTGCTTTCATGGTTTGGATATAAATCCTATAAACGCTATGCCAAAGCATTGCTGGCTGCAACCAACCTCATATTTATACTGTATTCGGTTTTTCTGATTAACCAGTTGATTGATTTAGCGAGATTTGGACAGGAACTGATGCGGCAGACAGGTATAAAACCCGAGGACCTGCCACCCTTTGAACCCGATGCCTATTTTTACAGACTTACAGTGTTGGTTTTATTGCCCTGGTTATTTTTAATAAGACCAGTGCGGAATACACCATGGTTATCGATCATTATTCTTTTTGTGATTGCAGCAGGAGGAACTGGTTCATGGAACTATTTTGATCTCATCTTCAAGATCCTGAATTATATCAGCCTGCTTTGTGCTGTTTATGCATTGCTTTGGTTGTTAAAAGAATTGCCATTTCAAAGAAGAAGCCGAAAACTTTTTAAATAATTGTACTCCATGTATTCACCTGTTCAGATGGTATTCAAATACCTGCGCTATTATGTTACAGCGTCAAATGGGAAAGGACATGGTGTACATTCTCCTTTTGTATTTGATTTTATTGATCAGGTGTTGAATGATGACAGGCAGTTTTATGCATTTAAGCAAATAGAAAATGCCCGGCAATTATTACTCAATAACCAACGCATAATTGAGATGGCGGATTCGGAAGTAGTTACCCGAAAAAAAAGATTGACTTCCGGCACAATAGCTGAAATAGCACAATCTTCTTTAATGCCTGCAAAATTTGGCCAGCTTTTGTTTCGTATGGCCGACAGGTATGCTCCTTCACAAATACTTGAACTTGGAACATCATTTGGTGTCACCAGCAGTTACCTGGCGATGGCCAACGAAAATGCTTCGGTTACCACAATGGAAGGGGTGAAAGTAATAGCAGCTAGTGCCAGAGAGCAGTTTAAAAAATTGGGTATCAGGAATTGCAGGCTGATGGAAGGTAATATCAATGAAGCATTACCCCAATGGTTGAAAGATGGCAGGGAACCTGATCTGGTATTGATTGATGCAAATCATCGTTACGAATCAACAATGTATTATTTCAGGCAACTACTGGAACATATCCATGACAATAGTATCCTGATTTTTACCAGAATACATGAAAGTGCTGAAATGGAACAGGCCTGGAAAGAAATACAGGAAATGGAAACTGTTACTTTTTCCATTGATTTGTTTTATTTAGGAATCGTATTATTCAGAAAAGAATTCCATACGAAACAACATATCAGCATCCGCTTCTAACCCCTCTGCTAAACATCCCCGCTTTCATGTTCCCTGCGGTGAACCTATAAAATGGGTAAAAAAACGCCGGCGTCCCATCTCAAACCCATTACACCGATTGTACAAAGAAACCCTTGCCGCCTTAGAAAAAAACACCTAAATTGAAACCATGATTCTTGGTATATTAAGTGAAACAAATAAAGACAAAAGAGTATCGCTCTTACCGGAACAGGCGGATACGCTGGTAAAAAAGAATGTAACAGTGTGGATGGAAAAAGGTGCTGGTGAAAATGCATTCGCCGCAGATACTGTTTACACAGAAAAGCAGGTTGTTTTACAGGACCGGAATACGATCTTGTCGCAGAGCGATTTATTACTTTGTATCCACCCATTATCAGCAGCGGAAATTGGTTTACTAAAACCCGAACAGGTAATAGTAGGGGTATTTCAACCCTTATTCAACACGGCACTGATGCAGGAGTTGGCTGCAAAAAAAATAACATTATTCAGTCTCGATATGATTCCACGCACAACGCGTGCACAAAGTATGGATGTATTGAGCAGCCAGGCAAATATTGCAGGATACAGGGCCGTTTTATTGGCAGCCACTTTATTCCCTCGCTACTTCCCCATGTTTATGACGGCTGCAGGTAGCATACCTCCCGCTAAAGTATTAATCATAGGAGCAGG
>DPWF01000356.1:0-5562 GCA_003526435.1 Chitinophagaceae bacterium
CCTGAAAAAACAGGGTATGCTGGCGTTGACTTTCGCTGACAAAAACGACTACGAAAAAATACAGGAAGACGATACCATCGATATTGAAGGTCTCACCTCCTTTGCACCGGGTGAACCATTAACGGTTGTGTTACAACATGCTGATGGTTCTTCAGATCGCATCACGGTAAACCACACTTATAACCAACAACAGATTGAGTGGTTTAAAGCGGGTGGTGCGTTGAATATTATACGTAAACAGGTAGCGGGTTAATTGTATACCCTGTTTCAATAAAAGATCCCCCGGCAATGTTGTCGGGGGATTTTTTATGTATTACCTGCTTCTAAACTAAGTAAGCTATTCGCTTTTATTATAAATTTTTAGAAAAGTAAAAATGATATTGGGTAGCTATCTTACTTATTCGCTAAATAACCAATCAGATTTGTAACAAACAGAAGTATAAAAATTATTGCAAACGTAATAAACAATAGGTTCATTCCAATTTCACCAATACGGAATATCGTTCTCTTTGGTATTTGATACATCGGATAATACGCAAACTGGGTAATGACTTTACCTGTCCAATAAGCAGCAATTAATCCTGTAATAGCCACCGCTAGGCCTGTTTGATTCTTTAATTCATTGGTGAGAAGAAGGGAAATTAACCCAAAAGAAAAATTCAATCCCTGTATATATCTACCATATGTTTTAGCGATTTCCTGGTTCAGGGGTTTCAATTTTTTAATATCATTGTACCAGTCAAATACAACATGCCGGATATAGGGATATATAATTGCCGTAAACATTTGACCAATTGCACCGATTATTATTAGCCAATTGGGAATATCAAAATTTTTCATTCAAGAAAAAAATTTACTGATACAAAATCAAAGTTCAGATTAAATATACAATTTAGTCAACAGAAGATCACACGAAAACTGTATAGCAACAATTACAACCTGGCGTATCCAAGTCGCTCAATATCATCTATACTTTTAGTTAAGTGGATTTTCCCATTTACTAACACGTACAGATCATTACAACTATCAACCACCTGCTTATACATATGATCCGTAATAAGTAAGCCTTTATCCTTCTTTTCTTCCTGTAACAATTCTTTTACTTTCTCTATCTGAACAGGGCTTAAATGCGTAAAAAGCTCATCTAACATAGCAAACTGTGATTTGCTTTTAAGGATCACATAGAGTTCCACTAACCGGCGCTCTCCTCCGGATAATCTACCAATGGCAGTGGTATACTTGAAGCTAAATTCAGGAAAAAGCTGCTGAAACAGACCGTACTCCAATTCAAAATCATTGAATATTTTTTTCAGGGAAAAACGTTGAGGAATAAAATTAAACTGTGGCAGATAATGTAATAAGTCGGTCCGTTGATAAGGGTACTTTTGAGATATGCCATCAAAACGAACCGACTTTTCGCAATGCATACTGCCATAAATAATATTCATCAGGCAGGTCTTTCCTGTTCCATTTCTGCCCAGCAGAGCTGTGATCTTTCCGGTCTCCAGTTTCAGGTATACGCTAGACAATATCTTTCGTCCGTTAAACTCCAATTGAATACCATCTGCTTCCAGTGTATGTATCATCGTATTTGATAAGTTAAGATGAGCAGAAATAAAAAAAGGGTGAAATCAAAAGCAAGTGTAGCCGTCCAGAGTATGGTTTTGGAAAGACCTAAATTGAAGTAATAGTAATACTCTTTGCTTTTATAGCTGTTGATGAAATAATAAGTGAGCCCGAGAGTAATTATTTTAAACCAGAAAATCCCCATAAAACTGATGAATTCGTATTTCCAGAAGATGCTTGTACACGATGCTGTAATAAGTATTGAAAGCACTAAGAAGTTCTGTTAAACCGCTGATAAGCCGTATGGCTTTGAGTACTTGCATTAAAAAATTATAAAATTTGATTGTTTATGGCAAACTTCTTCATCAAAGTGGGAGATAAAAATTGCGCATACTTATACCAAAACAAGATAATCCTTATAGACCTGCTTGTATAATAAACAAGGCAGAAATAACCCTTTAAAAGAAAAATCAACAGCCCAATTATGTAGCAGTATAAGCCCCTCTTACCTCTGACATATAGGCGTATATTTTTTCCACCGAAAACACTGAAGAGGAATGTAAATGCCAACCTACCTATTATGGAATCCAATTATTGAATTTGAACCAGAAAATAGTCCATTTAATTCTGCTAGTTTCGCTTCGTATTCCTCTTTTGAAAAAACATCAGACCTATTCAACCAATTTAAAGTATTATACTGTTGTTCATAACTAATCAACTTAGTTAACTGTCCATATTTGGAAGAAAGATATTCCTTTCTTCGATTTTTTAGTATTTGAATAAAATCTCCTATTTCTTTCTTTGATGGCTTATCTACTAGAAATTCTATTGCATTTGAATTGTCATTTGTAACAAGAAAGAAAGAACGTTTATATGTCATGAGATAAACAACTATACATATTATTGCAATAATCAAATAAAATAAGTAAGCATTCTTTTCGGCATTCCCACCAGATTGCTCCATAACATACATTCCAATTGAGAGTATTACGAAAACAACTGTTGCAATAAGCCAACCTTTTTTACCTCCATTAGATCTAATTATTTTGGTTCCAATATCTTCAAAATTCATAAAAAACTCATCGTTACTTGTCAAAGTTTTAGTTTTTATGACCAATCCAATATCGGTTATTTCAAACCAACTTTGCTTGAGGAAAAACCCTTTCTGATGTAATGCGTTACTCATATTTATTATTGTACTAACATTGAAATTACGCAATTATCAGAATTAAAATAAGTAAAAAACATCATGCATTTTTGATCAACTACCCTTTTCACTTAATCATTCTGAGTAGATGTAGGGAGAAGCTGAGCCACCAATTTACTAGATTCTTACTCCTCTAGCTTATAACAGATAAACGTCAATCATGAATCCCCCAACAAAACATGTTGGGGGATAATCATGAAAACTACATATGCTCATCCGCACTCGGACCATAACTACCCGGTATCGGAATATCGAGCAAGCGCAGGTAAACGCCCAGTTGTGCCCTGTGGTGTATGATCTGGCTCAAAGTGCTGCGCAGAAAACTATACTTGGTTTCCACCGTATAAATCTGTTCACCATTGCGGAGTGTCCAGTTTTTGGAGAGGCTGGCTGGATCGGCATTTTTCAGTTGCTCCCTTCCGTCTTTTAAACAGGCATCAAAATAAGTAATAAGATCTGCCGTGTTTTCAATGATTTCCGGGCTGTATGGGTGCGCCCCAAAATCTAGTTCATCGGTATTCAATACCATACCGATCCAGGTAGGCAGTTCTGCAGTATGCGTGGCCAGTTGCTGCAGGGTCATACTTTTTGAATGGGGTTTCCACTGGTACTTGTCGTTGGGCACCAGCGCCAGCATTTTACGGGTTACTACTGCTTCGTTTTCCAGTTCCTGCTGGAAGGCTTGAATGATTGTCATGATTGATTGTTTTAATTGTAACACAAAACAATCAATGGGCACTGACAACCCTATGGCAGTCGTTTTAAAAAAAGTTTTGGCGCAGACGATGGTATTCAACAGAAGAACAGAGAAACATCGAATGTCCAACTTCGAAATTGGATATTCAGTGTTTCTCTGTTCTTCTGTTCTTTTAGTATTCTACCGGAATATCTTTCATGTACGCATCCAACGAAATATGTTTCCGGTGAATAAATGGGGTATCGGTGTTGGTGAGTTTCTGGATGCGGGCCACTTTAAAATCGCGGTAACCATTTCTTTTATGACACCAGGCTATCAGGTGCCAGGCCAGTGCATAAAATATCAACCCGATGGGTTCTACTTTTCGCACACTGGGCTCCTGAAGTTTATTAAGGTAGGCAATCTGTATCATGGTGCGACCCGTAATGGCTTCCTGCAACACAGAGAGATACGATACCTGTAAGGTCATACATTCAGGTACCTGCAAACGAATACGTGAGGAGAGTGTTTCCAGTTTTTCCTGTTGCGTGGCTTGTAATACATTTTTCACTTTATTCAATGCACTCGAATAATTTTTCTGGATGGAGCGATCGGAGAAACCATTTACCACCGCTTCCATCAGCAACAACGCATTGGCTTCTTCACTGGTGAATGATACTGGTGGCAGAAAATAACCGTTCACAATAAAATAGCCCCTGCCCTGCTCAAAACTCACCGGCACACCCGATTCATTCAATGCTTTGATGTCGCGGTACACAGTTCTTACACTGAGGTTAAATTTCTCTGCAATTTTTTCAGCAGGTACATATTTTTTCGATTGCAGAAATGTAAGGATACTAAACAGGCGGTCGATGCGGTTCATAACAGTTTATAAAATTGGAAGATAGACACTCATACCTGATCACCGAAACCGGTCAACAAAAAAAGCGATCCACAAGGATCGCTTTTACAGATATGCCTTTTATTGATCAGGCTTTTTTGCCCATACCATTTACCCAGCCAACAACGGCACCAGTTACAGCACCTAATACTGCTGATGCAGCCACATCAACCCAAACCGCATTCAGTGTAAAAATATTCATTTGTGCATGGATGGTGAGGTCAATGGCCGCTCCTATAAGAAGTCCGATAATGGCACCGCCGGTAAGTCCGCCAGAAAGCGTATTCACCTGACCCCAGCGATTAAAAATATAAGAGAACAGCAGGCCATACAAAAGATTACCTGCTATCATGGCCCACCATACCATATCTGCTTCAGCACGCATAATACCTGTAGCTCCCGGAGCCGTGTTCTGAGCCATAAAATCAGTCAGTACAATTCCATAAATGAGCCATCCTGCAAAGAATGCAGCGATTCCTCCGGCAATACCGGAAATCAACATTTTTGTGGTGTTCATAAGCAATCGTTTTAAGGGGGATAATATTTTGTCTGAACAAAATAGAAAGCAGCTTGCGTAAATGCAAGCTTTTGATCCTTAAAACCCGTCACTGTTCACAACGCGGGGATAACTATCAATAACAACCTTCACAAACAATTATCTTTCAAACCCGTGTTTAACCATCATCTCTACCTATTTTCACGGTTTAAAGAAAATGTTGATTTTTCCTGCTTATGACACTCAAGATTTTAACCGTTGCCGGTCTTGCCACTTTTGAAATTTATGCCGCCATTCCTGCCGGATTTGCTTTTGGATTACCTGCCTGGCTTATTTTTCTGGCCAGTCTGATTGGCGGACTGGTGGGCGTATTTGTTGCCACTTTTTTAGGTGATAAAATCAAGGCCTTCCTCGCCAAATACCGTAAACCCAAACCCGAAAAACCAAAAACAGGACTGATTTATACCATCTGGGAAAAATATGGCATCATTGGTCTGGGTTTTTTCGGCACCATGACCGTTGGCGCTCCCGTAAGCATTGGCGTAGGTGTTGGTTTTAATGTGCCCCTGCAAAAACTGCTGGTCTGGTGCTGTCTTGGGGTATTTACAAGATGTGCACTGTTTACAGCCATCGGGTATTATGGGTTGAAGTTGTTTTAGAGAAGTTTGGAAGACGGAAGACCGGAAGACGGGAAGACCGAAAGTCCGAAAGAGAAT
>DPWF01000356.1:5677-5821 GCA_003526435.1 Chitinophagaceae bacterium
CCGGACTTTCGGTCTTTCAGACTTTCCGTCTTCCAGACTACCCACACTCACATCAAATAATACTTCTCCGCTTCCATTCTCTCCGGCACTGCTTCATCGTTGATCATCTGACGCAGGTTTCTTTCAATGCTTCTTGATATAGAC
>DPWF01000046.1:0-8364 GCA_003526435.1 Chitinophagaceae bacterium
CCAGTATATTGGCACAAACAATAAAATAATCAGCAGGGTTAATGAGATCATCATCCCCTATCAAACCCTTCCACCAGTCGGCGCAATCGGCGCTGGCTGTTAAGGCATGACAAACCCACACAACTTTCGATTCCTTTCCTTTCCATTCGCCATAAGTATGATAAGCAATGGTGAGAGCAGGCAGAGATAACCCTGACTCCAATGCAAACGCCTGTTTGTATTCAAAGTATTTCAACTGATTATTCCTCATTTCAACAGCAAAATAAGGGCAGGAGTGAATTACATTTGTAAAAAATCTTTGAAAGGTCAAATTGGCCATCAGAGATCAGTCATTTTCAAATAGCCATCATGTCCGATAAAATTACCCGTACCATACGCACACAGGTGAACAGAACCAATGAAATGGAACATTCTTCACCAATGTTTCTCACCAGCAGTTTTTGTTTTGATGATGCAGAATCAATGCGTGCCGCATTTGCTGATGAAACAGATGATAATATTTACAGTCGTTTCAGTAACCCAAATGTGCAGGAGTTTACAGACAGAATATGTGCATTGGAAGGTGCCGAAGCAGGTTATGCCACCGCTTCGGGCATGAGTGCCGTTTTTGGCTCTTTTATGGCGCTGATGAAACAGGGCGACCATTTATTGTCCTGCAATGCTATATTTGGCAGCACACATACCGTGATCTCCAAATACCTCCCCAAATATGGTATTGAATACAGTTATGTACCCGCAACAGCTACTGCCGAAGCATGGGAGGCGGCCATTCGCCCCAACACCAAAATGATTTACCTGGAAACACCTACCAATCCCGGGCTTGACCTATTGGATCTGGAGATGATCGGACAACTGGCACGCAAACATGGAATTATCCTGAACGTTGACAATTGTTTTGCCACCCCGGTTAACCAGCGTCCGATTGAATATGGTGCAGATCTGGTAGTACACTCTGCCACCAAATGGCTTGATGGACAGGGACGTGTATTAGGAGGTGTTGTGGTGGGTAAGAAAGAACTGATCAAAGATATTTACCTGTTTTGCAGAAGTACAGGACCGGCATTGTCTCCCTTTAATGCCTGGGTATTGAGCAAAAGCCTGGAAACACTTGATGTAAGAATGGAAAGACATGCGGCCAATGCATTACACATTGCTTCGGCACTTGAAGGTCATGCAGCCATCAGTTGGCTGAAATATCCTTTCCTGAAAAGTCATCCCCAGTTTTCCATTGCCCAAAAGCAAATGCTGAATGGAGGTGGTATTGTATGTTTTGAATTGAAAGGCGGACTGGAAGCTGGCAGGAATTTCCTGAACAAACTGAAAATGCTTTCTCTTACTGCCAACCTGGGTGATACCAGAAGTATTGCCTCACACCCTGCAAGTACTACCCATGCAAAACTTACGGAAGAAGAAAGACAGGCCGTAAATATTACACCTGGACTGATCAGGATTTCGGTTGGCCTGGAGCATAAAGATGATATACTGGCCGATATATTACAGGCTTTGCTCTAATCTGCTTCTAATACCTTTCTGCATTTCGTATGCAAATCCTGAATATCTTTAAGGATTGAGTAATCCCTTTGCATGCGCCTGAACAAAAGATCATACCTCTTACTGGTACTTTTTACTATTTCACTGCGTCTTACCGCACAGGAAAGTTCTTCATCTGCATCATTGATCAGGGATATTTACAGTAACTGGTTTAATGACCGCCCTTTTGCTTATCAGGAATGTGATACTTTTTTTTATTCAGACAAGGTTGATACGAATATCATCAATAAGGTAAAGCAGACTTTTTTATCGGACAAAGAATACAAAGAGTGGGACCCTGATCAGGCTGCATACGTTAAAAGAAAAACACGTTTTACGCTGGAAGAGCGGCGTTATATAGTAAACCAACTGGATGCTGTAAAAAAAATTAGCTGGCCCGCAAAAATGTTTCCCTTTGCGTACATGATTCCATTGGATGCAGTTGACCCATTACTCACTAAAACAGATAACAGTAAAGCAAAGCCCCAGCAGAAAATCTGCATGGAAATACAACATTTCACTGCTCCTGTTTTTCTGCGCAACAATACACTTTGTTTTTTTTACCTCGGCAANNCAGGCAAAAGCAGCATCTTTTCCAAAGAAGGCACTTTCTGGATTTATGAAAAAGTAGATGGTGAATGGAAACGACTGGCCAGCATTTATGAATGGGCCGCAGTATCGAAATTAAAGTACAATAGCGATATCGATTTCTTTAACTAGTTCACGCTATTTTTTACCCATTGCATAGTTGATTCCTCCCAATACATGCTTCAGGAATAATGGATCTGAATAGGCTTCATGTGTATGGCCCAGGCCCGTATAAAATGCCCTTCCCCCATCGAATGAATGATACCAGCTAATGGGATGGTTGCTACCGTTTTCGCCTCCGGTATAACTCGATTCATCCAGTGTAATCAATACTTTTAAATCGGGTTGAATGTCTTTAAAATTGTACCATTCATCCCACCGTTTCCATGTTTTCGGTAAATGTTTTGTAGCAGGGTGTTTGCTGTCTTTAATATGTAAAACGGCATCCTGCTGTTTAGGATGACTTTTAAAATATGCCCCTACCAGTTGATTGAACCAGGGCCATTCGTATTCTGTATCAGTAGCTGCATGAATCCCTACAAAGCCTTTCCCTTTCTGTATAAATCTTTTAAATGCGTTTTGTTCTTCTTCATTCAATACATCTTTCGTGGTACTCATGAACAACACAGCATCATAGATCGATAATTTTTCGTCTGTAAAAATTTCAGAGGTACGGGATGTATCTACAGCAAACCCATTTTGCTGACCCATTAACTGTATAGCAGCAACCCCTGTTGGGATAGATTCATGGTAATAGCCTTTCGTTTCAAAGAAAATCAATATTTTTTTCTCTGATGGTCGCATAGAAAGCGTTCCGAGTAATACCACTACAATAAACAGACTGGTTAATTTACTATATATTTTCATGCAACACTTTTGCCTCAAATTAATCAATTTATCTGATCAGGAAATTTTACTGCGTTGATTTGTCATACCCAACATTACTTTTTTCATGACATGGATTTTCAGGAACCGGGGTATTGTGTTTAATGCATATACCAGCAATTTTGTAAGCCTACCCGGCAACACAGTATTTTTTCTTCCCAGCGCCTTTAAAATGGGTACTCCAATATCGGATGGTCGTAATGCTTTACGCATGGTCATATGGGCCCTTGCTCCAAACCCAGTGTGGACAGGGCCCGGTGCAGCAGCCAGTATATCAACCCCAAAAGGCTTCAGTTCAACCGCTAACGCTTCACCCAATGACTGTACATAAGCTTTGGTAGCGGCATAATTGGCTGCATATGGAACACCCTGAAAGGCCACCATTGAACTCAGCAGAATAATTCCACCCCTGCCTTTGGATATGAACCGTTGCGCATAGTAATGTGTAAGCGTTAATACTGACTCACAGTTTACCCTGAGCATATTAATCTCAGTATGAACAGATCCATCTATAAAAGGACCCGAAGTGCCAAAACCTGCAGCCAATACCAGTAATCCGATATCGAAGTGCTGAACCTGCTGAACCACATGGCCGATAGCTGAAGCATCTGACATATCTGCCTGAATCACCATGATCTCAACCTCATGTCTTCTACGGATTTGTAACATGGTATCGTTTAACCGATTTGCATGACGTGAAGATATTATCAGGTTAAACCCAGCAGATGCCAGTTGTTCTGCAAGTTCGAGACCTATTCCCGATGTAGCTCCTGTAACCAGTGCCCAGGATCCATACTTTTTTTTGAGTCTTTGTTTTTCTGTGGATGAAAGTGTCATATACATCTTTGAATGAATAAAAAGATGTATCAAATTTGAGAAGGATGAGTTCTGTAAACGATAACAAATGTTTAGGTTTTACCTCCAGCTTCTTTTTTAAGCCTGCTCAAATGAACAGCCGTAATACCCAAGTAAGATGCAATCATATGCTGTGGTACCCGGTTATGTATATCAGGAAAAATTTCAGTGATAGAATCATAACGATCTTTAACAGAGAGGGCCATCATATTCTTGATCCTGTTGTCCTGGTAAATAAAATAGTATTCAGCTATCAGTCTGCCTAGTTTATTTCCTTCCTGTAAATATTCATATCCCCATTCAATCAGCGATCTCGGCAATACAATTACCTCCGTTTCTTCCAATGCCTGTAGGCTGTATGTGGAAGGTTTCTTTTGCATGAAAGAAGAATAGTCGCAAATAAACTGGTTTTCCATGGCAAAATGGATCGAATGATCAACCCCATTTTCATCTGTAATGAATACCCTCACCAACCCTTTTGCAATAAAAAAGATTTCATTCGGAACGATGCGTGGTTTACTCAGAAAAGCCTGTCGTTTTATTTTTTCTTCGATACAGGTTCCTAAAAACCGGTCCCATTCTGCATCAGAAATATTGATCATGGATTGTATGGCCTTATAAAGTGCTTCCATTATCTTTAATTGGTCTTAAATGTGCAAAATTGAACAGGTTATCGTTTCCGGGTTCATTTGCTTATTTAAAATTATAAATCAATAAACCAACTGCTATATGAACAACAAAACAGGCTCTTTGTTGGCATCCATGATGTTTTTTGAATACTTTATCTGGGGAGCCTGGTATGTTACCATGGGTACTTATATGGGCACACATTTACAGGCAACCGGTGTTGAAATCGGGGCCGCTTATAGTGCACTTGCCATTGCCACCATGATCTCGCCTTTCTTTGTAGGCATGATTGCCGACCGCTTTTTTGCGGCACAAAAAATCATGGGAGTATTACACCTGCTTGGTGCCGTTCTTTTATTTCTTGCCACAAAAATTACAGACAGTACCATTTTTTACTGGGTCATTTTAGGCTATTCCTTATTGTACATGCCTACCATTGCATTAAGCAACAGCGTGGCTTTCTCACAAATGACCGACCCGGGAAAACAATTTCCATGGATACGCGTATTTGGAACACTGGGCTGGATTGTAGCCGGTGTGCTGATCGGACAATTGGGGATTGAAAAAACAGCTTCCACTTTTTATATGGCTGCTGCTGTTTCTGTAGGCTTAGGTTTATTAAGTTTTGTTTTACCCAATACGCCTCCTAATGGCGCAGACAGTTCTGCCTCAAAAGCCATCGGAACAGAAGCCTTTGTATTGTTTAAAGAGAAGCCTTACCTCATCTTTTTTATTGCCGCCATCCTGGTTTGTATTCCCCTATCTTTTTATTACGGATTTGCCAATCCATTTCTCAATGAAATGAATTTTGAAAATGCGGCAAGTAAGATGACGCTTGGACAGGTTTCCGAAGCCGTATTCATATTAGCCATTCCATTTCTGTTTAACAGAATTGGTGTAAAGAATATGTTATTGCTGGGTATGAGCGCGTGGATATTACGTTATATATTCTTTGCTTATGGCGATGCAGGCGCCAATACCTGGATGTTATATGCAGGCATCATTTTACATGGTATCTGCTACGATTTCTTTTTTGTAACAGGTTATATGTACACAGAGAAAAAAGCAGGTGCTAAAATTAAAAATGCAGCACAGGGGCTCTTTACATTTGCCACTTATGGTGTAGGTATGTTTATTGGTACCTGGTTCAGTGGTTATATTGTTGATCTCTACAAAACCGGAGAAACGCATAACTGGCTCAACATCTGGTATGTACCCGCCTATATTGCCATGGCTGTATTGATTTATTTTGTTTTATTTTTTAAGGAAAAGAAATAACTGAGGTCGTGAATGGTGAATGATCAATCGTGAATTGGGAGCTGCTTTTTAAGCCTTCAATCCAATCGATCATTCACGATTGACGATTCACCATTCACCACCACCACTCACAGTCATCTCCCTAATACATCATCGTATTTCTTCGCATCAAACCCCACTAATATCACTTTATCTGCTTTGGTAATAACAGGGCGTTTGATAATGCTGGTATTTTCGATCATCAATGGAATGGCTTTTGAAGCATTGGTTACAGATGCCTGTATTGCAGGCAACAATTCTTTATAAGTGGTGGAACGCTTATTAAAAATGGTTTCCCAGCCTACCTGGTCGCACCAGCTTTTTAATTCTTTAGCGGTAATGCCCATGGTTTTATAGTCATGGAACTGATAGTGGATGTTTCGTTCTTTCATCCAGTTCAACACTTTTTTTACCGTATCGCAATTGGGTATGCCGTATATCGTGTACATTTTGTTTTGGATTAAATCGCTGCGAATATACTATGAGCCGATAAAAAGGCTCATTCCCCGATTTTCTGAGGTATAGAACCAGTTATCTAATTTCCCGGAGATTATAACCCAATAATCTTTATTTTGTTGTCAAGAAATCGATAAACCTTGAGAATCTACTTATTCTGGGTAGCCTTGTTGGTTACTCCGTCAATTATCGCACAAAAACCGGAAGATAAGCCCCGTGCCCAAATGGGGCTTATTATTGGTAACGTTTTAGAGGCTAAAACAGGAAAACCATTGGCATTTGCCAGCGTGCAACTGCATCTTTTAACTGATACCTCTAAAAGACTTAGTAAGGTGGCTGATAAAAATGGTGCATTTGAGTTCAGTAAACTGTCGCTGGGTTATTACCGGTTACTGGTGAATATGGTAGGTTTTGCTGAAACAAGGATCGACAGTATTCACCTTCGCTCTGAACGGTACGACTTTAATCTTGGCGATGTTAAACTGAACGATGCCGCGAGTGCATTAAATGAAGTAATTGTTTATGCAGAGAAACCTCTGATTGAAAACAAAGACGATAAGATTACCTACAATGTGGGAGAGAGTGCATTAAGTGGTGGCGCTACTACGGCTGAGTTATTAAAAAACATGCCATTGATTAATAATGATCCTACCGGCAAAATATTACTGAAAGGGAAAGAACCCAAGATATTGATTGATGATAAACCTACCGAACTCAATGCACAACAACTACAGGATCTGTTGGAGAGTTTACCGGGGAGCAGTATCGAGAAAATTGAGATCATGACCAATCCACCCCCACAATATGCAACGGAAACAGGTGGTGTAATTAATATTGTTACGAAAAAAGGAAAGATAGGATGGGTGGGAAGAACAACGGTCAGTGGCGGTACAAGGGGTGAAGGTAATATTGCGCTCAATGCCAGTTACCGAACACAACCCTTCTCGCTCAATATCACGGCTGGTATTGGCGGAAGCATACTCACCGGGAACAGCTATTCAAAGCGGGAAAATATTTACAAAGACTCCATCAACTATTTCAATACAACAGGTGCATTTGAAAATAAAAATCTTCGCCCCAATCTTCGTGTGCAAAGCGATTTTGAACTGAATAAAAGAAACCAGCTAAATATTACTTATCAGGGTAACCTGAATTTTTACGATAATGAAAGTAACAGCAGTTTCACCAATATCAATAAAGACAAACAGATTTATCGTTACAGTACCCGTACCAACAAAAGCGATGGAGAAGGTTATGGTCACAACGCATCGTTATCGTACACCCATAAAGCAAAGAATCCTGCTGAGTTTGTAAGGGTTATCCTGAATGCTAATTTCAATAAGAACAACAATGACCGTGGCTTTTTCCAGGAATTTCTTCAGCCAGATATGTCGCCTACCGGTATAGATTCAACACAGTCTCAGTTTTTTGATAACTATAACCGCTCTGTTTCTGCCCGTGTAGATTATAACAAGCCGTTGAAGAAAAAAGGAAGCAATTTTTCAACAGGGGTTACGTATAACCGTTCTTATTTTCACAATACACTGAACACAAATTTTCTCAGAAAGTCCGATAGCCTGTTTATACCTAATGACCTGTTGAGTAATGATTTTGAATTTCGTCAGGATATCTTCACAGCAAGAGCTGGTTTTGGTTTACAGCTTACCAAAGGCTGGCGATTGAATATGGGCGTACAGGCCGAACATACTGCCATGGGTTTTACTTTCTTTAAAGGAAATAGTACCAATGTAGACAATGGTTACTGGAACCTGTTGCCCAATTTTACTTTAAGGAAAGAATTCAATAAAACACTCAATACCTCTATTGTGTACAGGGCAACCATACGTCGTCCGGGTATTGGTGAGTTGAATCCGAATGTTGATTACAGTGATCCTTATAATCTTCGTTTTGGTAATCCTTATCTGCGTCCTACTTTATCGGATAATTTCGACTGGACAGTGAGCTGGATCAAGGGGAAATATTATATCAATACATCTGTAGGGTATAATAAACTGAGAGATGTATTCAATTCCATCCGTAACCTCGTTGGTGGAGGCAAAACCGAAGTAAGCTGGTTGAATATTGCAGACAGGAAAGAATATGAAGCGAGTATCTGGGGAGGTTATA
>DPWF01000046.1:8397-8577 GCA_003526435.1 Chitinophagaceae bacterium
GTGGCGCGTGAATACCAGCATGGGTTATACCATGAACCGTTACAGTGCCGCAGAAAAAACATTGTATAAATACCGTGATGGAAACAGTTTTTACAGCAGTTTTAATTATACGTTTACACCCAGTAATGTGTTGACTTTTGAAGGAAGTGTGCGATTCAGCAATTTCGCCAACCCGCAGGG
>DPWF01000046.1:8598-8910 GCA_003526435.1 Chitinophagaceae bacterium
GGAGTAATGTAAACATGAACCTGGGTGTGCAGCATCGTTTTTTTGAGCGTAGACTGATTATAAGTTTCAATGCTATAGATCCTTTTACGGCACAGCGTTATACCACTTATACTTACGGAACGAATTTTAATCTGGAGAGTTTCAATTCCAGTAATACCCGCAATTTCAGGTTGTCGGTAAGTTACCAGTTAAACAGGGTGGTGCAGAAGTCGAAACTGAGTGAGAAGGATAAGAAGGCGGCTTTGGAGAAAGCCAAGAAGGCTTAATGAATTCCTGTCTAGCATAAATCATTTAGCCACAGATTCACAGATT
>DPWF01000046.1:8953-9169 GCA_003526435.1 Chitinophagaceae bacterium
AAATCTGTGAATCTGTGGCTAAACAATTATCCTCCATAATCTCTATCAACTTTTATTGTATTGACTTGATATTATGAAACAATAGTTCTATTTTACTAAAAATTGCAAAGATGAAATACCAGATAAGTCTTGTAATTGCAGCAGCATTGACAGGGTTTGTGCTGTTTGCATTAAGCTATTGGGGTTTTGGGGTTGAAATGAAATGGTCGCTTATAG
>DPWF01000359.1 GCA_003526435.1 Chitinophagaceae bacterium
AAGTTTCAAGTTACAAGGCACAAGTGAAATACTGCTTGTGCCTTGTAACTTGAAACTTGTAGCTTAGAACTCAATAAACTATTTTTTCCCAAACTTCACTTTCCCCTTCGGGTACACGGCTGTTTCGCCCAGCATTTCCTCAATACGGATTAACTGGTTGTATTTGGCAATACGATCGGTACGAGAAGCAGAACCCGTTTTTATTTGTCCGCAGTTAAGTGCCACTGCCAGATCGGCAATTGTGGTATCTTCTGTTTCTCCGCTGCGGTGACTCATGATGGTATTATATCCGTTGTGTTGTGCCAGTGTTACCGCATTAATGGTTTCTGTGAGGGTACCAATCTGGTTTACTTTCACCAACAATCCATTTGCAATGCTTTTATCAATACCGGTTTGCAAACGGTTTACATTGGTTACAAACAAATCATCGCCCACAAGCTGGCATTTGCTGCCAATGGCCTGTGTAAGTGCTTTCCAGCCATTCCAGTCGTCTTCTGCCATACCATCTTCAATAGAAACAATAGGATATTGCTTTACCCATTTTTCCCAGTATTTCACCAGTTCATCACTGCTTAACACTTTACCATTGCTTTTATGGAAAACATATTTTTTCTTTTTGGCATCCCATAGCTCACTGTTGGCTGCATCCATCGCAATTACCACTTGTGAACCTGTTTTATAACCTGCAGCCTGAATTGATTCCAATACGGTTTCAATGGCTTCTTCATTACTTTGAATATTGGGAGCAAATCCACCTTCATCGCCCACATTGGTACTGTATCCTTTTTTCTTCAGCACCCCTTTGAGGGTATGAAATATTTCAACACCCCAGCGCAACCCTTCGCTAAAGCTGTTAGCCCCTACAGGCATGATCATAAATTCCTGAAAATCGATTTTATTATCGGCATGTGCACCCCCATTCAGGATATTCATCATGGGAATGGGTAACGTTTTAGCATTCGTACCACCGATATAACGATACAGGGGCAATCCTGCTTCTTCTGCAGCGGCTTTGGCTACAGCCATACTAACTGCCAGTAATGCATTTGCGCCTAGTTTTCCTTTATTAGGTGTACCGTCGAGTGCAATCATAGCTTCATCAATGGCCGCCTGCGCCGCTACATCATATCCTACAATAGCATCTGCAATGATATCGTTTACATTTTTTACAGCTTTCAGTACGCCTTTACCAACATATTTTTTTTTGTCGTTATCGCGCAGTTCAACTGCTTCGTGAATACCAGTACTGGCTCCACTGGGAACCGCAGCACGGCCCAGCGCCCCATCGTCGGTTAATACGTCTACTTCCACAGTAGGATTACCACGGCTGTCTAATATTTGCCTGGCGTGCACTTCAATAATGTAACTCATGATTGTTTACGGTTTTATAATAAAAATAACTATTCTGTAAAAGGCAAAATGCCCCAAGCCGCAATTTACAGAATTAGTAATTATAAGTCGACTTGCCAGAAATAGTATTTGTTGGCAGTTAACAAGCGTTAGTACGCATTAGTCGAGGGAGAGATATAGTTAAACTATTAAAAAGGATTATCTGTCTGCAGCCAAAACAAAATTTGTGTCCCCATCCATATTCAATACATATTTACACCTGTCTACACAACAGTGGTTAATGACCTGAATATTTTTTCCAGGCTGTTTTTTTCGCTTTGAAGTGATACAATCTGAAGATTATAAGCCACCGCCAGATTCAAGAGATGTTTACGAACCAGTTCAGGGTTTGAAGTGTGTAAACGAAATGCTGAACCACTGAGTTGATCAACCTGGAAAACCGTCTGAAGACGTTCCAGTACCTCTACTTCAACGGTTTCATTGAATTGTATCTGTAATATATGTCTGTCGTTTTGTTCTTCCTGAAGATTAACCAATCTATCGTTGGCCACAATATTTCCTTTGTTGATCACCACTACTTTGTCGCAAATAGCTTCTACTTCCTGTAAAATATGTGATGAAAAGAGTAGAGTTTTATTGGCGCCCTGTAAACGGATCACATTCCGTATTTCTACAATCTGGTTAGGATCGAGGCCACTTGTTGGTTCATCCAGCACCAATACTTCCGGGTCGTGTATTAATGCAGCTGCTAATCCGACCCGTTGTTTATATCCTTTCGATAACTGCCCCGTTTTTTTATGCGACTCAGGACCGAGCCCGGTTAATTCAATCACATTACTGATCGATTGATTCACCTGTTTTAATCCATGTACGCCTGCAATAAAACCCAGGTATTCTTTCACATACATTTCATAATACAGTGGATTGGCTTCTGGCAGGTAGCCGATTTTCTTTTTAGCCGAGAGTGGATCCCTGGCAATATCAATACCACATACTTTCACCGATCCTGCATCCGCCGTGAGGTAGCCGGTTATAATTTTCATGGTTGTACTTTTCCCGGCTCCGTTTGGACCCAGAAAACCCAATATCGTTCCCTTTTCTACTGAAAAGGAAATTTCATTCACCGCTTTTTGTGTACCATATATTTTTGTAAGCCCCCTGATTTCAATAGACATATGGTAAAGGTATCAATTGAATTGTTTTGTGTAGAGATAAAAATGGTAAGAAAAATTAAAAATGAATAAGCAAAGCAGGTTTATACTTCTTTGTCATATTCTCCTTTATACGCATAGTATCCAAATAAACTAAGCCCGAATGCAATAGGAAGAAAAACCAGAACAAATACTACCCACTGTACCCATGTGTCTGCAGACGGTTTGGCCGCAATTTCACCTGAAGCAGTTCTGATAAGAAAGAAAACAGCCAAGGGGCCTAAGATCATCCATATTAAGCCTGCAATACGTTTTACCTGTTTCATGTATTTATTTTGTTTGATATTGACCACATGTAACTTGTTAGTCACTTCAGGTTACATGTAAAAGTTTCAGTTGGTATCAGTGAATCGTTTTTTTATTACTTAAATACAATGTACCTATTACAAGACATACACCTGCCACTATGATAGGATACATGAGTCCTGCCAACTGATTACCCGTATAGATAGTAGTAAGCAGTGTGGCAATAAAAGGGGTCAATCCTCCAAATACTCCATTACCTATATGATAGGGTAACGACATGGAGGTATATCGTATCCTTGTAGGGAACAATTCTACCAGAAACGCTGCAATAGGCCCATACACCATTGTTACATACACAATCATCAGGAATACGATACCAACCATTTTCCAATAAACTCCATCTCCCATTTCTTTCGAAACAGTAATAGAGGGTTGTACTATTTTCTTTGCTGCATCTGCATATAAAGTGTCTTTGGTACTTGTATGAAGCATTGAACCATCTGTAAAGAATTGCGTTTGTTTTATCACTCTTACAGAATCACTTGTTCCTGAAACTGCCGTTACCGTGCTTGTTTGCTTTGCCAATGAAACCTGTTCTGTTTTTTGTTTTGTATCGCTCAATGCTACCAGTTCCTTAAACAAGGGCCGATAGGTAAGCACCGCCAGTAACATACCCGCAAGCATGATCCATTTTCGTCCGATCTTATCACTCCAGTGTCCGAAGAATACAAAAAAAGGCGTTCCAAATACAATTGCCCATATCAGTATGGTTCGCGACTGGTCAAAATCAACCTTACAAACATTCTCTAAAAAAGACTGTGCATAGAACTGTCCTGTATACCAAACAACACCCTGTCCCATAGTAGCGCCAAACAAAGCCAGTAATACCATTTTAAGGTTGGTCTTGTGACCAAAACTTTCTTTCAATGGATTGGATGATGTTTTACCTTCAGATTTCAGTTTTGAAAACAGGGGTGATTCCTGCATTTTGAGACGGATATAAATAGACACTACCACCAACACTATTGATAACAGAAAAGGAATACGCCAGCCCCAGTCGTTGAATTTAGCAATCGAAATTTGTTTATCTGCATCAAGGCTATGCCTTGTCAGTAATATAACGCCAAGGGAAACAAAAAGACCCAGTGTAGCTGTTGTTTGTATCCATGAAGTGAAATAACCTCTTCTGTTTGCGGGTGCATGTTCGGCTACATATGTGGCAGCGCCTCCATATTCGCCACCAAGTGCTAACCCTTGTAACAATCGTAATAACAGAACTATAATAGGTGCCGCAAATCCAATGGTTTCATAAGAAGGTACTAACCCGATGGCAAAAGTGGAACCTCCCATTAGCACAAGGGTTAATAGGAATGTATATTTTCTTCCCACAATATCTCCTAACCGGCCAAATACCAATGCACCGAACGGACGTACAATAAATCCTGCCGCAAATGTGGCCAGGGTTGACAATAAGGCTGCTGTTGGATTGGTCTTGGGAAAAAACTGTCCTGCTATTACGGTGGCCAGGCTGCCAAATATGTAGAAATCATACCACTCAATCAATGTACCCAATGAAGAAGCTGTAATGACTTTCCAGATACCTTGTTCTTTTTTCATATAAGATTACAACTTACTGCAAAGAACTGATTTTGCCAAGCATACTTGGATCAGTTTGATTGATTTTGATACAACAGGATAATTGTTTACTTCCATTACCCACTAATAAAAACAAACAGTCATTCGTATAATCGCTACAAGCCTCTTTTACAGATGATGTATATTTATAGCGCCAAAATTTCGAAGCGCATGTCAT
>DPWF01000029.1 GCA_003526435.1 Chitinophagaceae bacterium
GTTGGTGTAAGAAGTGCTGTTGGAATGAGTTCACTCCCCGGTAATATACCTGTTGAAATTGAAGCCATTTTTGAATTACATGACTGAACAAACACTTATGTCTACCAATAAAAATATATCGTGGTTTGAATTGAACAACAGTGATGAAGTTGATTCACCGGCTTTACTCGTATATCCTGATCGCGTGCAACAAAATATAAACGCAGCTATTGCCATGACTGGTGGACCCCATCGGTTAAGACCACATATTAAAACACATAAAACAAAAGAAGTAGTAAGGCTGCTCATGCACTCAGGTGTTCAGCAATTTAAATGTGCCACTATTGCAGAAGCAGAATTATTAGGTATCTGCAAAGCTCCGGATGTTTTACTCGCCTATCAACCACTCGGACCTAAACTGGATCGTTTTTTTTCGCTGATTCAGCATTATGGTGATACAGAATATGCATGTCTTACCGATAATATTACTGCGGCAACCGCTATGGCCATCAGTGCCCGCACACACAATATTATATTGAACATTTATATTGACCTGAATGTCGGTATGAACCGAACAGGTATTGCACCGGAAGATGCGATGGACCTCGTTGATTTCTGTTTAAATGAACCTGCTTTCCGTTTAGTCGGCTTACATGCCTATGATGGTCATTTACGCAATCCCGATCCCGAAAAAAGAAAGCAGGAATGCGACGATGCTTTTGCACGCGTTACTGCTTTACAAAACAGGATAGCCATCAAATATCCTGATCATTTATCCATTATTGCAGGTGGAAGCCCGAGCTTCCCTATTCATGCAAAGAGAGATAACATTTTTTGCAGCCCCGGCACTTTTGTGTATTGGGATCATGGTTATGCAAACAGTTTTCCCGAACAGCCTTTTATTCATTCGGCACTGGTGATGACCCGTATTGTTTCATTACCGGCACCCGGAATGATCTGTACAGACCTCGGACATAAATCGATCGCTTCTGAAAACCCGATTGATAAACGTGTATTCTTCTTAAATGCTGATGATCTTGTTCCTGTTTCCCAGAGCGAAGAGCATCTTGTATTAAAAGTCCCCGCAGATCATCATTACAAAGTGGGTGATGTGCTGTATGGTTTGCCCTATCATATCTGTCCAACCTGTGCACTGTATGAACGGGCCATCACCATACAAAATCACCATAAAACAGGTGAATGGATGATTATTGGACGTGACCGCAAAATTACATATTGATGTATCTGTGTTTTTGATGACCTTTTGAATTTTATCGCGTAACTGTCTGAAAACAAACATGTTGTATTTTATTGGTAAAGCTGGCACCCTATTTGCCTTAGTTAGCTTACATAAAACATGCAACATGAAAAAAATAGCTATTGTAGCAGGTCTGTTACTGAGTCTTGCTTCTGTTCAGCAAACTGATGCACAAATTCGCGTTAATGCCAATATTAATATCGGTTCACAGCCTTTATGGGGTCCGGCGGGTTATGATTATGTAGATTATTATTACCTGCCCGATGCAGATGTTTACTACAGTGTTCCCCAACGTCGTTTTATTTACCTTGATGGTGGCAGATGGATTTTTGCCGCTTCATTACCTACACGTTTTGGAAACATCAATTTGTATTCGGCACCAAAAATTGTGATCAACGAACCCAAGCCTTATTTAAGGGCCGATGTGTATCGTGTGAAATACAAAGGTTGGAAGGCTCCTAAACAAATTGTGATCCGCGATAGCGATGATGAGCGTTACAGAAATCATCCCGGAAGAGCCGTAGGTCACAGCAAGGGCAATGGAAAGGGTAAGGGAAAAGGTAAAGGTTAAACATCTCTTTTTTCAATAACCCTGCGTAAACTCCTTTATCTCATGTTCTCTGCGGTAAAAATTCACCGCAGAGAACGTCAGGAAACAGAGTTTACGCAGGGTTTTTATTCTACTACGAGCTTGCCACTGATTTCACGCTGGTTGGTTTGTGTAACGGTATAAAAATAAATTCCTCTTTGCAGCAAAGGCATACGTAACTGGTTTCTTGTTCCTGTTAGTGTTGCTTTCATCAGCAGTCGCCCAAACAAATCATACAATCGAAATACCTTGTTATCCGGATCCTCTGTCAATACCTGTAACGAAGCGCCCGGCCGAACAGGGTTGGGAAATACATAATATGGTTGTTCTCCAAAATGAATCACCTGTTCCGGCTGAGTATAGTATGATGTACCATTAGTCAACTGAATCTTTGCACGATATATATTCAATCCTTTAATGGCGGCTGTGGTAACAGTAAACTGCGTAGCCGTAACCGGCGTTATTTCCTGAACAGGTGCATAGCCGTTCTGCGTAAGTTTTTCAAACACAATTTTTGAAACCTGGTAAGTTGTTCCAAGCTGCAGGTTAAGTCTTGCTGAATTTGTTCCAAACGGATCGGCTATAAAACCCTTGATATAACAGCCTATTTGCTGGTTGGTATAATCAAATGTATATGCCCGTTTACCTTCGATGTTTCCAGGTAATAAAGCCGCCACCGTAAAAAAACGATTGGGATTATTTTGTTTGAATTGAATCAGGGAAGTATCCGCCAAAGTAATCAGTGGCTCTAAATATTTCTGACCAAGCTGATATACACGGTAACTGTCTACGCTGGCTTTTTGCCAATAGATCAAAAATGAATCTGCGCAATTGAGTCCTGTAAAGATGGGCAGGTTTCTTGAAATAACAGCCGTATCACTCATCCAAACATTTTGTGTAGTTCTCAACCGAAACTGAATAGCAGCCAGTGTATCAGGTAGCTGCCATTGAAAATATTTTTTAGTGATATCAACCGCATTTGCTATTGTTGACCAGTTTCCATTTTTGAGTCGGTATTCTAAAGTAGCGGTGTCTGTTATATTACTCTCCCAGCGGATCGTATTTTTTCTGTCAGGGTCTAACTGATCTCCTTTTACCGGATAGCTAAACATAAAATCAGCAGTGCTATCATACTGCCATGCAATGGCAAAATCCTGTGCGCCTGTAGGTACCGAAAACCCATTTACTTTTATTTCGTATACTCCCGGAGCCGGTTGTTCAACTATTATCTGTTCATGTGTATTCAATGTATCTTTCTTTCTTACAGCAGGTCTGTTGAGTGAGTCCGCATGCGGATATGAGCTTAATACCCATGGCTGCCATTGTTGTGCAGATGGCAGGTGTTCCAACAAAAGGTCTAAATCATTCACAATTGCTTTGTATGAATTTGCCTTTGCAGGAGGGTCTGTCCAACTGATGGTAATTTTCAGGTTTTTCGTACCCGGAGGTATCTGTATTTGATGTGTCCATTGTTGCTGGTCTCTCACATAGCCCTGTACAGCTTTATTATCCTGAATGGTTTTCACCGCTCTGTAAGCATTTACCATACCATAACCTGAATGATAGTCGATCTGTGGAACACCTACATCATCGGCGCTGTTGAATAAAACAGCTCTTACCGTTGCGGATAATGGCGGTGCTGAATATTTTTGTTTCCAGGTTTGTTGCAGCAGGGCACTAATACCCGAAACAATAGCAGCGGCACCAGAAGATCCATCTTCACCCAACGCAACGAGTTCTGGTTTTAGCCGACCGTCATAGGCTGGTCCGCGTGAACTCAGTAAGGGTACTATGCCAAAAGAATCTGCTGCACCTACTGCGATACTGTTTTTCGACATTTTAAAACTACCCGTCAAATTTGCAAATCCATTCAGGCCGGCATAGTTGCCCGATACCGGGGTTTGTGTTCCCAGGTTTCCGGCTGAAAATATGTGCAGCAAATTCATATTTGCGGTATGCATCTGATCATCATACGCTGCGGCGTCGGCTCCATAATAATTTTCAATGCCAGTACCATAAGAATGATTTTGCACCGTAATCCCAAGTCGCATTAATTCAGCTAATGGATCGGGAAGCAGATTAGCAAAATCTGATGAAGTAACCGCAGCTCCGGGAGCAAAACCCTTACCGGTATAAAAACTATTTCCGGCTCCGGCAGCAATGGTTGCCATGGTAGTAGCATGTGTTTCAATACGTGGAGAAGACAGACTAGAAGAAATATATCGGCCAGTAATATCCATATCAGATGTGTCTGGTTTGTTTTCTTTAATTGAAATTGTAATACCATAGCCATTGATATGAGGCCACTGACGATGTACAAGATTTCCTTTATTGGCAGAAAGATCAAAACCAGTAAGTTCTCTTTCTGTGTATGCCTTTCTTACCCGGTCAATAAACAATACATCACTTCTGTTCAGTATGTACTGTTCCATCAGTATCCATGATGCTTTTAGTTGTAGAGCCTTCTGATTATCTGCTATCTTTTCTATTTCAAAAGAAAGATTTCCTTTTATTGATTCGGCGAAAGTTTTTGCGTTCTCCAGCTCCAGTATCCAGCGCTGTGTTTTTTCTTTTGCTGTTTTAGTAAGGGGAGCAGAAAAATTTTCCGGCAGTTTCCAGCGGTTATTTGCCTTGAATAAACGACCGCTGCGGGTAAGAAGATCATATGCAGTACGATCGGCCAGCTCAACAATGGCAATTGTATCTGAAAGTCTGCGCAATATTTTAACGGATGCTGGTATTTTACCTATCAATACAAAGTTTCTTTTTTGTTTATTGAAAACGATTGTATCGGAATCAGAAACTTCAACAAAAGAAGAAAAATGAGGGGGAAGTTTATCCTGTGCATCTGCATACAGGAGCGCGAATAGCCAACAGCATAATAATAATCTCATGTGCATAGGAACCGGAATAATTAAAGATAAGGAAATCATTTCTCTGACTATTTGCGTATATCTACTGGTATCATTTTGAGTGTTTGTGAAGGATCATGAGTTTCATTGCGGTTTTGCAACCGGGTTGCTCAAATTTGCTTTTGTCTGATTCCTACATTGCTTATATTCATCATGAAATCCAATTCATGCTGTAAATCCTTTGTAAAAATCCAAACTAAAACACATGAGAAAAAACATGCGCCTTTCACTGGTTGCCATTATATTGCTGATGGCAACTGTTTCCTGTAAAAAAGCTGTTGGTCCTGAACAGGAAATGAAACAAGAAGTTTCACAGGATGTTATCAACAGCGTTAAAGCCCTTGGTTTCTCCACCACTAATATTATTCCTGAAGAAGGAGGTTATATAGTTGAAGGAGATATTTTCATTCCAACATCTGATCTCAACCGTTCTCTTAATGGCAGTATTTTAAGAGTAGGTGATGTTGAGCAGTACCGCACCACTAATCTGGTAACTGGTTTACCAAGAACTATTACCGTTGCGTTAACCAGCAGAATTAATGCATCAGTTTACGGACCAGTTTTAGATGAAGTGGTTCGACGTTACAATGCTGAAAACCTGAGTATCAGACTTCAGCGTGTAAGTTCTGGTGCCAATATTACTTTTGACCGTGCTAACGGTAGTTATCTGGCATCAGCAGGTTTTCCAACATCGAATGGCAACCCTTATAATTTAGTTAGGGTAAATACCAATGCAATAGGCTCTGGAACCTCCAGTACCTTTATTAATTATGCTGCTACTATTTTTGCCCATGAACTGGGGCATTGTATCGGTTTCCGTCATACAGATTATATGAACCGTGCTTATAGTTGCGGTGGCGCTGCTTCTAATGAAGGAGCTTCTACTGTAGGTGCCATTCTTATTCCGGGTACACCTTCAGGTCCGGATCCGAATTCCTGGATGCTGGCCTGTATTGGCTCTGGCGTAAACCGCCCATTCAATGCCAATGATAAAACAGCATTGAATTATTTATACTAATGCATTCTACCTGATTATTCTTAAAGTGATTTACAGCAAAAGGGCTCCCGTTACCGGGAGCCCTTTAATTTATCGCAGATGAGACTTAGTCCATATGTTCCTTATCTTTTTTCCTGCTGTTTCTTCCCACTGCATAATGCGGCTTCAATTCTTTATAAATCTGGTTGAATTGTTCACTGCCGGATAATGCTGCATTTTTTGAATTATGAAAATAGGCGCGTGTCTGTTTCAGTATTTCATTACCCAATAACAATTTGGCGTCTTCCATTTTGGTTCTTACTTCGTCGAGCTCACTGATGAGTTCATTGTATTGCTTATAGAGCTGAACGTAATTGTTACAGGTATTTACATCCACATAAGATGGAACGGTAGCAGGATTTTTTCGCATATACAGAACTGCTTTCTCTACAAACTCCTTTTTCTTATCGTTCAGTTTGAACATGCTCCTGCGTTCTGTTGGTTTCAGCTTGATATTCTGTGGCAGCATATTCCGCAGTGCAGCGATATGCTGTCTGAACGACATCAGTTCCGATCCTACAAAGCTTCTGAAAGAGGCCATAACAGGTTATTTACCACTATAACGCTGTTATGAAATAGAAAATTGCTTATTGAATAATAATTTACTCAGGCTTTCCGGTTAATAAGATAAGCACCACCTATCAACATAACCACCCCAAGTATTTTTTGCCAGTTGATAGGGCTCTGGCGAAAACCAAACAGCCCAAAATGATCAAATACCAGTGCAAAAAGAAGCTGCCCGGCAATTACCAGTGCAAATACATTGGCTGAACCTATCTGCTGCACTGAATAGATGATAACAGTTACAAAAAAAGCACCCAGTAAACCACCGCTAAACTTATACCATTCTATCTGCTGTAATTGCTGTGTATTGGGTAATGGCTGGCGTGTTAAACCAATAACAAGTGCCAGTGCGATGGTGCCTACCAGAAAGGAAATAAAAGCTGCCACCCACTGGTTATTCACGGCTACTTTCAATTGACTGTTTACACCTGCTTGTGTGGTGATGGTTAACCCTGCCATTAAAGGCAGTATATAAACAAGGTATTTCATCGGCAATCTGTTGTCAGGATGGGTTACGGTTGGGTCGTGGTGAACCATGTCTTCTGTTTCCGCCAGGTCTGCGGTTCGATGAACCACCTGTGCGCGGGGCGCGCGGCGAATAAGCGGGTGTTGGACCGAACTCCTCGGGTACATTTCCCTTAGGAACAGGATCGCCAAGCAGCGATTCTATGGCGGCCATTTTATTCTGTTCTTTTTCACCTACCAGTGTAAATGCCGTTCCTGTACTGGCCGCTCTGGCCGTTCTGCCGATGCGGTGAACATAATCTTCACCATCATTTGGTACATCGTAGTTAATAACGAGGTCAATATCTTCAATGTCGATACCCCTGCTGAGAATATCGGTTGCCACCAGGATATTTAATTTTTTGTTCCTGAAATCCTGCAGCACCTGTTCCCGTTTTTGCTGATCGAGATCAGAATGAATTTCTTCTACAGATAGTTTTGCTCTTTTTAATTCTGCCGTTAACTGTTTTACATTTTGCTTTTTAGAACAGAAGACAATTACATTCTGGAATTTCTTACCGCTCAGCATGTCTTTTATAATCGGCACTTTCTGTGCTTCATACACAATGAATGCTTTCTGAACAATTTTTTCCGGTGGTTTTGAAATGGCTATATTGATCTCAACAGGTTCATGCAGAATTTTTCTTGCCAGTTCTCTCATCTTCTGTGGCATGGTGGCTGAGAAAAGCAGGTTCTGTCTTTCTTTGGGAAGAAATGAAATGATGCGCATGATATCATCATTAAAACCCATGTCGAGCATACGGTCTGCTTCATCCAGTACCAGGTATTTCAACCCCTTCAGTTTTACATACCCCATATTCAGGTGTGCAATCATTCTGCCTGGTGTACAAACCACAATATCTACACCCGTTGTTAAGGCTTTCTTTTCGCTGTTAAATGAATTACCATCGCCACCACCATATACGGCTATAGAACTCACATCGGTGAAGTAAGATAACCCTTCAAGACTCTCCGCAATTTGTATAGCCAGTTCGCGTGTGGGAACAATGATCATGGCGTTAATATCATTGGCCGCATGTGGCACCGTGAGTAAGCGATGTATCAGTGGAAGCAGAAAGGCTGCCGTTTTACCGGTACCTGTTTGCGCTGAGGCAATAATATCTTTTCCTTCAAGAATGGGAACCATCACCTGTTGTTGTACCGGTGTGGCTGTTTCATATCCCATTGCGTCAATTCCATCCAGTATGCGTTGATCGAGCCCTAAATCTGTAAACTTCAAAATAGTTGAATTAGTATTTAAATCGTTGTTGGTAAAGATACTATGAAAAAGCTTGCCTCAAAGCACCATATCTCTGCTGAAAACTCCCCGCTCTCATGTTCTCTGTGGTAAATATTCGAGTAAGTTCACCGCAGAGAACATGAGATAACAGAGGTTTCGCAGAGGGTGGAAAAAAGTATAAGGCTCTTATAGTCGTATTTTAATGCCCCCATTAGTAACAAACCCATCCACTGGTGCGTAGATGTCTTTGAATACAGGGTTATTGATAGAGCCTGAATAAAGAGGACCAAACTTTGTTTGTCTTGTATCGGTCAGGTTTTCGAAGTTTATAAAAAGTGAAAACCGCTCCCACGACCTTTCTGCCATCAGGCCAAATATCCAGTACGATTTTCCTTTTGTTCCGTCACTTAGCTGCTGCGGACTAAAGAAATAGGCTTCCAGACCAATTTTCAGTTTTTCTTCTTTTTCATACATCAGTACATTATTCAACCGATGTCTTGCTGTTAAAGGAAACCAGCTTTTGGTGTTGTTATAATGGGTATTTACATCGGCATAGGTATAACCGATAAACAGTTTGAGATCGCTGTAACTGAAACGCAGGTTGGTTTCCATACCTTTTGTATCCATGTATCCATCTGCATTCTGAAACTGCTGGTCGCCCATTCCGTTTGTAGTTAACACCAGGGGCTTATTCAATCTTGTATAAAAAAACAACTGGTTGATGGCCACCGATAGTTCGCCGATATGTGTTCTGTAGTTAATATCAAAATTGGTACCTACCGACCGCTCATTGCGTGTACTGTTTTCATTGATAGGCAGGATTCGCTGAAATTGTATTTTTTCTGACTCTTCGTTAAATACCGTTGGGTTTTTATACCCAAGACCACTACCCAGTCTCAATGTTAAACCGGAACCGGGTTTCAGCATAAGCGATATTCGTGGCAACCATTCAAAACCATATTGTTTCACATAATCGCCTCTCAACCCTGTTTCAATAGCAAATACGGAAGAGGGCGTCCAGCTATGCTGCACAAATACACCGGCAGTATTGTATGAATAATCACGCACCGTATTATTGCTTTGTTTGTCTTCAGTAAACCGGTCTGTTATCAGGTTTGCCCCAATTACCCAGTCGGTTTTTTCTGTTTTAGTACTATAGGTTGCTTCTGAAAATGTTGACTGCTGCAATCCTTTAAAAGCATACCCGGGTATTTGAATAAACCTGTTAAACCGGCTGTAACTGTTTTTAAAATTGACTTGTGATTTTTCATTCAGCCTGTGTGTTATCTGCGCCTGTGTGGTGAAGCGATCGGTATTATTTTGTTCAAAATAACCGGCTGTACCATTTTTAATATAATTCATATTACCACCGGTTCTGTCTTCTGTGATATAGCTGAATCCAATATTAGCCGTTGTTTTTTCTCCATAAAAAAACAACCTCGGGTTAATGGTATACCGCTCAAATTTCGGAATCGCTGTCAACCCAATTTTAGCGGGATCAAAGGGCTGTGCTGTATTTCTCGAACCAAAAACAGTAATACCTGT
>DPWF01000156.1 GCA_003526435.1 Chitinophagaceae bacterium
ATGACTTTGTATGTAAAATAAATGGGGTGATACTACAATATAAAAGCCTGCTGAATATTGATGCTTCAGCAGGCTTTTGCATTATCCACCTACCCTTCCTCTTTCTGCATCAGAAGAGCCGGTATTACGCTGTGATAAACTCTTTCCTTTATTAAACCTGTAAGAAAACGAAAGTGTAAACACGCGTGTATCGAGATAACTCTTCCAACTGGCAGTTGAGTTTTCAATGCCTTTGATATTTCCTCCGGGCTGATTGGTATATAGGAAATCATTCACACTCAATCTGATGGTTCCTTTTTGCTTTAATACTTTCTTTGCCACTGCAGCCCTTACCGATCCTACCGGAATGGTAACAAACTGTCCCACATATACACTCGATTGGTAATTGCCCCCGAGTTCAGCACTCCACAATGGATTTAATTGAAAAATATTAACCGGCCCCACAAATACATAAGTGCCTTCGTTTAACAGGTTTTGCTGGTAAAGCGTTGCTGTAAATTTATTACGGGTTACTTCTGTATACAATTGCAGTTTCCACCATTTTGCAATGGGTATCATACCACTCAATGACGCGCTGAATGACACCTGCTTGCCAAAATTACCCGGCCTGCTGTAAAAAATATTGTTGCGCTGCTCTATCGTTTCCATGATCAGGTCGTTTACATAACTGTATTGCAGCGATAAAGTGTAATTGCGTTTGTATGTATAACTCAATTCCGTATTGTAAGAAAAAGTAGGTTTCAGAAATGGATTACCGCCATACAAAGTGTATCGGTCCAACGGATAAGTGAAAGGATTCATATCCTGGTAATTGGGTCTGTTGATCCTTCTTCCAAAATTGATATTCAATACATGTTGATCTGCGGTATCAAGTTTATACGACAGGTACATGGTTGGAAACAGGTTATTGAATGTTCGTGTAAAAGATGAATCCGGTTTATTAGGTGTTCCATACTGGAATCCTTTGATCTCAGTATTCTCGAAACGAAGACCCAGTTTAAAACCAAAGCGTTTTTTATCAAGGCTATAAGTCAGGTAGCCGGCATTGATATTTTCGTGATACCTGAAATTATTCGAGAACTCATTGTTCATCACCAGGCTGCCATTGGATTGTTCATCATAAAACAATGCATTGTTATTGGTTCTGATGATGCTTGTTTTAGCACCTGCTTCCAGGTTTCCTTTTAAAAAAGGCTGCGAATAATCAATTTGTGCGGTGGTAATTTCAATGGATGCAGGCAGGTCCGAAACAAGGTTGGTTCTGCTGGCAATCGTCTGATTCGGATTATACACAGTATTCAGCAATGTATTATGCTGGCCTGAACGATATTTCAGATAGTCAGCATTAACTGTAAGTAATTTTGATTTTCCATCCAGTTTATAAGAGAGGTTCAGATTGGTGCCGATATTATCAAAAGACCGGTTTCTTGGCGCATGTGCAGCTACTGTATTAACAATATCGCCATTGTTATTACGTATTACGGCATCATTATGAATGTCTTCTTTATTCCTGTTAGACACACCTGTTACTACAATACCCAACGTGAGGTTTTTGTTTGCGTAATAGTCTACCCCAGCCTTGTAATTAAATCCTCTTGGCATTCTTTTGATAAAAGAGCGTTGTGTAAAAGAAGACTGCAAACTTCCGCCAGTTGAAAAATACTGGCGCTTGAGTGTAAGATCCTGGTAGGTATTGTTGATGGAATGACTCAGGTTGGTAAAGAAATTCAGTTTATTGATGCGGTAATTCAGGGTCATACTGTTATTTCTGCGCGCATAAGTGCCTTGCCCATAACCCAGGTTGATCGCTCCGTTCAAACCACGCACTTTGGTTTTCTTTAAACGGATATTGATCACACCACTATTGCCTGCTGCATCGTAACGGGCAGGAGGATTGGTCATAATTTCTATACTTTCAATATCACCCGAAGGCAAAGACCTGAGATAAGCGGTCAGGTCCTGCTGCGACATATAGGTAGGTTTATCATCAATAAATACCACTACACCCGGGCGACCACGTAAACTGATTGCTCCTTCGGGATCAACCTGAACAGCAGGTGCTTTCTCTAATACTTCCAATGCAGTTGTACCTGCGTTGCTGATGAGTGCATCAGGGTTAACCACTACACGGTCTGATCTTCTTTCAACAAAACTTTTACGACCCGTTACCACCACTTCTGTCAACTGATTGGCTACAGGAGTGGATAATCTTATAACTGCCAGTTTGAGCTCTTCTTTTGACTGATCAACCAACACAGGACTGATTTTCATTTCTTCATAACCGGTCAATCTCACCAGCAGGTAATAATTACCGGCGCTGATATTGCCTAGCACGTAAGTACCATTGGCATCGGTAATACCTGTTTTTATCAATACAGAATCTTTGGATCGATGAAGAAAAACATTGGCTCCATCAGCTTTGGTACCGGTATGTGTAATCACTTCTCCGGTAATCGTCTTTTTACTGTCCTGTGCTGAAGCTGTAACGAATACAATGAGTATATTGAATAATGTGCTTAAAATGTATTTCCTGATCATGCCTGTATTTTATGAGGCCGCAAATACGATGAAACTGAAATACAGACATACGGGTTTTATAACAATGGTAAAAACAACCATATAAGCAGTTCAGCAGAGCCCGTAGAAGCTGCTTTATGCAGGCATATGTACAAAAAAGACAATTTAAGTTCATATACCAATAACGATTGACAGCGTTCATTTGCAGGTATACATGGTCAGAAAGCAATCCAATTGATCGCTGGCCATATGCATCAGAAGCCCTATCGCAATCAAACGGCATTGGGGGATGAATAAAAGCAGGGTATACAATGCAATTGCCGGATAACTGTGTAATGGGTGAAAATTGATGCTGCACCTGCAGGCATCGAATAAGGGGGTGGCGAAAAGATGGTCAAGATCAACCAGCATGGTTAACCATAAAATGAGGCTTACTTTTTTCCATTTCGGTCTGAAAAACCACAAAGCCACCAGAACCGGAAGGCCGAAATGACAGAAATAATGAATGATAGCTTGCAAACCGGACATAATGAAGCAAGATTATGACAAAGAAAGGAAATTGCTACACCTGTATTTGAAGTAAGGAAAATCAGTCATAACTACCTGTTTATCTGCTGATTTTACAAATCATTTTGAATATTTTTTGGTAGAAATATTTCAACCCTTACTTTTGCCGCGGAGAGATGGCAGAGCGGTCGAA
>DPWF01000202.1:0-160 GCA_003526435.1 Chitinophagaceae bacterium
AGAAACGATAAAAAAATTACTTCCTATAAAGATGCACAGGGTTTCAGGGTAGGGAAGAAGCAACTAAAAGTGAAACCGGTTGATGCGTATGTGTATCATTACGGATGGGTGAAAAGTCCGGAACAGATGATGAAAAAAATGAAAAATTTCAGCAAGCTCT
>DPWF01000202.1:174-759 GCA_003526435.1 Chitinophagaceae bacterium
GCGGGCGCCAGATTTCTGGAACTATGATGAGTTCGATTCACTACAAAAGTTTACAGGAACACACCCCGCAGTCATGCACGAAAGAATAGCCAGGCAAAACTGGAAAACAGAACTCGATATCAGCAAAAAGAAATTCTCCTTCAAAGACAAGCTACTTTACCAGTTCGAAAAAAGGACGGGGATCAGGTTGTTTGATTTTAGAAACTATAAGATAATTTGATCAGCCATAGGCTGAGAAAATGTGCTAATGTAAACTCAACTAATATTGATTGAATAGTATTCCTAAAAAGAATACTACCTCCATTTTCAAATTTTCATTCCGCTTTGTGCGGAACAAATTTCCAAATTACAACCCAGCTATGCAGCCAAACCCCATACTGATACCCAAGATTGGCTTCTACAAGGCATGAAGCTGCAATAGCAAGTGTCCAACAGACTGCCGCGGTATTTTTTTGACGGATACCAAGATATGCAGGGAAGAATAACCAGATACTGAACAATAACATACCCCACCAGCCACTACCCATCCACCAGAATAGCCATTGATTGAATGGCCAGCCAAAGCCAGTTGAATAAGCCGGGAAC
>DPWF01000202.1:810-8633 GCA_003526435.1 Chitinophagaceae bacterium
ACGGAACATTGGCCCATCCCGTATTTTGATCACCTGCTGCTATTGCATGCAAGGCGGCTTTGTTAATAGCATATCGAACATTGTCTGATAAAGTAGGATCGTATTTGCCAGGGCTGTATTGTTGCCAGTCGTATAAGCTATAGCCAATTTTATGTTGTACCGTGGGAAAAAGAAACCAGGCCAGGATGCAGGTAACAAGTAAACAGGCCATCATGAACATTCCTTTTTTCAATGCCTTTTTATTAAAAGCAGTATCTATTGAAACGATTAAACCCATTACCAAAATCATCAACCAACCGGTGCGGGCCGATAAAAAAATAATACTGATCAGTAAAAAAATACAGGCAGGTAATAACCACTTATGTGTATGCCTGTTGAACCACGCAAGTAAGGCGGCGGCAGATAGAAAGATGGAAAAACGAACATGATCATTATCCATAAAAACAGGGAGCGACTGTCCGCTGCTGTATTTTTCATGTGCAGCAGAACTGTTGAGCACATACCAGCCTAAGGGATAAAGGAGAGCCAGTAAAGCAGCTATGATCCAGCAATAACTGAGTTGGCGAAATAAACGAGGGTCTATTGATGCTATACTGGTTACGCTCAATGCTGCAACCGGGTAAGTGGCTAAAGTGAGTATATGATCCCACCCTGAACTGGCGCCAGGCGATTGCCACACACCGAGAAGTCCAAGTACAACCGGTGCCATTCCCCAAAGCAGTATCGGATTGTTTCGCCAGTGATGGATCCAGCTACGAAAATGCAAAAGAGAAAAAACCAGCCATGCACCCATCGACATTGATAAAATGGCCCTGCTCCACAGCAATCCTGCGAGTGAAACAATAAATAAACCCGAAATAAACCATTCTTTTTTCATGATATCATGGTTAATCTGATATTCTCTGGTATCAATTACTTTCTTTTGCAGGAACAAGAATTAAATTTACGCCTAGCATCGCATTATGTGGCAGCAATTATTAACAGGTATACAAGAGCAGGATCAAAGGGCACTGGCACGCAGTATTTCATGCGTAGAAAATGAAGTGGCGGGTTATGAAGACTTCCTGTCTCAATTGTCTGTAGGACACGCTGCTGTTACTGGTATTACCGGTCCTCCCGGTGCTGGCAAAAGTACGTTGGTGGATGCTTTGATTGCTGAATGGGTATCGAAAGGGAAAAAAGTGGGTGTGCTTTGTGTGGATCCCTCATCGCCTTTCAATCTTGGTGCAGTGTTGGGCGACAGGATTCGCATGAGTGAATGGTATAATCATCCCCATGTATTTATCCGTTCACTGGCTACCCGTGGAGCCCTGGGAGGATTGCACCCCCACATTATTGATATTACAGCGGTCATGCAGGCTGCAGGTTTTGATCATATCATTGTGGAAACAGTTGGGGTCGGACAAAGTGAAATTGAAATTGCAGGACTTGCCGATACAACAGTTGTTGTTGTTGTACATGAAGCGGGAGATGAGGTGCAGACAATGAAAGCAGGGCTGATGGAAATTGCCGATATTTTTGTGGTGAATAAAAGTGACAGACCTGAAGCAGATTTGTTTGTAAAAAATTTACGGATGATGCTTGCTCCTGCTTTCCACCACAGCAAAACAGAAATACCGGTTGTTAAAACGGTAGCAACAACAAAAGCTGGGGTTCAAGAACTGGCAAATGCCATAGAACAACAGCAGGCCGATGGTCAACAGTCAGACAGGAAAGCCTGGTTGCTTACAGAAAGAGCTTATCAGCTTATACAAAGACACAGGATGAGTGATATCTCAAAAAGCCACATTAAGGACTTGATTGAAAATAACCTGGCAAAAGGCAATTTCAATTTGTTTACATTCATTCAACAATACTTCTAATAAAATTGTAAGTGAACAATCTCCTGGCAGAAGATATATCTAGTCCCTTGGTATCCGTTGTAATGGCTACGTATAATGGGGAACGTTTTATAGAAGCGCAAATAACGAGTATACTTTCTCAGACTTATCGCAATCTTGAAATTATTGTTGTTGATGATGGGTCAACAGATCATACATACACCATACTGGAAACCTATGCCGCAAAAGACAAACGTATAAAATTGTTTCGTAATGATGCTAATCTGGGTTACGTTAAAAATTTTGAAAAAGGGTTATCACTGGCTGGTGGAAGCTATGTGGCACCCAGCGATCATGACGATATTTGGTTCCCGGAAAAGATCGCTACGCTTGTAAGTGCTATTGGTGAAGCTACAATTGTATATGCTGATTCTATTTTAATAGATGAGGCCGATAATCAGATGGGGAAAAAACTATCAGATATTAAAAGACTTACTGATTTCAATGACTGTTTAAGTTTTCTGGTAGGGAATTCTGCAGCAGGACATGCCATGCTGATTAAAACAGCACTCATAAAAGACGCGATTCCATTTGCACCGATGATTCCCCACGATCATTGGCTGGGTTTTGTAGCTACATTGTATAATGGCATTAAATTCATTGATACACCACTAGTGTATTACCGTCAGCATAACAGCAGTGTTTTTGGAGCCGTTAAAGTAAACGACACCAATAGTCAGGTAAAAACTGTCAGGAAGAAAAAAGATAAAAACCTGACAGCAATAAGAGAAAGGGTAACACTTATGTACGAAAAATGTCCGGAAAGTATGCAGGAAGAGAAAGAAGTACTCCGGCGCTGTAAACAATATTATCAGTCGTTTTCACTGGTCAACAATCTGAACAGGATGTGTTTATTCTTTAAATACAATAAACGCATTATGGCTTATAAAAGAAGAAGCCTGATACGACGATGGCTATACTGTATTAAAATGTTTTTCACGATTCAATAGTTTTACGGAACGGAATTCAATAAAGAAATGCAGGCAGCAAAACAGATCATATTTGATTGCGAACGAATGAAATATCCTCATACGGGGTTGTATCATTTTTGCCTGCAACTGGGAAAAGCACTACTTGAAGCCAGACAATCAAATGAATGGATTACATTTTATACCGATCGCACAAATAAAGGAATATTCGGGGCAGAAGAAAAGTACCTGCTGCAAAAACCGATACATAAACTGATGCTGCCGTCTTTAAAGAAATTTGATGTCTGGCATGTAACACACCAGCATAGCATGTATCATCCTTCAACAAAAAAAATCCCGGTAGTATTAACCATTCACGACCTGAATTTTTTGAAAGGTGGATTGAAAAATACGGTTAAGCAAAGAGCATATCTAAAGAAACTGCAACACAAGGTAGATAATGCACATCACCTGGTAACCATTTCAAAATTTGTACTGGATGACCTGCGGCAACATATTGATACAGGGGAAAAACCTGTTTCCGTTATTTATAACGGCTGTAATATTACCCAGTTACCAACTTTAACTCCTCCTGTCATCTCAACCGGAAATCCATTCCTGTTTACCATTGGAACCATTGCCGAAAAAAAGAATTTTCATGTTCTTCCCCGCTTACTGGTAAATAATCATTTCCACCTGCTTATAGCCGGTGTGGTTCAGGATAGGAATTATCAAAAGAAAATCATTGAAGAAGCCGGTCAATGGGGCGTTTCAGATAGAATTCATTTTGCAGGAGCTATATCGGAGAATGACAAACAATGGTATTATAAACATTGTAAGGCTTTTGTTTTTCCTTCTATAGCAGAAGGTTTTGGGTTACCCGTTATTGAAGCAATGGCATTCGGCAAACCCGTTTTTTTGTCTGATTTAACCAGTCTCCCTGAAATAGGAGGTAAGGCAGCATTCTACTTTCCAGACTTTGAGCTCCGTACCATGCAAACAGTTGTAGAAAATGGCCTTCATCTTTATGAACAAAATGATATGAAACCAGCCATTATTGCCCACGCGCAAAAATTCAACTGGCTAAGTACTGCCCAACAATACCTTGAAATATACAGGTCGTTGTATTAAGACCGTTTACTACTTGGTAACATAACCCCATAAACCCGATGGCATGGTATGATTTTCAAAGGAAGTAAACCCCTTTTTATAGGTAGAAAATTTTTTGTCGTTCCGGATCAGGTGTTTATGAAAGCAGAACAGGAAAAACTTCACCATCAGTCTAATCAATCCTTTACTACCAGCCTGTTTCGCCCACAGACTCATCATGATGATTAAACTGTAATTAAAGCCTCCCCGGGGGAAAATGGAATGGCTTGAAAAGCCGGTATCTGCGAAATGTTTACCCAGTGCATAAGGTGTAAAGCGATGATGATCGTGTGGTACTTCGTGCAGACTATATATAAAAGGCACTGAAAAGAAAATGCTTCCTCCCGGTTTTAATACACGATGCATTTCTTTGAGAATAGCATTCGTGTCATAATAGTGTTCCAAAAATTCTGTAACAATAATCCAGTCAATGCTATTATCATCCAGTGGTATGGAATAACCATCCCAATACATATCCGGAATAACTTTGTTATGGTATTCGGAATGTTCAAGGTCCATGCCAATATATTTTTCAATATTGCCCGATTCAATTAAAAAATCCCTGTAAGGCATCACCCCGCAGCCAAGATCGAGTACCCGTCCTGCTATTTTCTTTTTAAGATCCTGAACAGCTTCAATCAAAGAAAGCTGAATCAGGTAATATCCATATCCTAGTTTTAAGGTAGGCTTGATATATACTTTTTCTATTTGTTCTTTTGTCATTATGAAAGTATAGCAGATGAAAAAGATGTTTATTCATGCCCCTTTTCCGGGAACTTTTTCTTTGACCTTACGATTGGAGAATCAATGATTTTTAATAGATACAACGGGTAAAGAATGGGGGTAATGATAAAACGCAGCATGTCTACCTCGTAACGTTCTTTTATATAAGAAAGCCGTATTAATTTTTGCAGATAAAAATCCGCATGTTTCCGGGCAATGTACTGTTTGTTTAATGTAATCCTGTCTTCGTTTGAATAACCTGTTATAACTGAATTCTGAACGATTCGGTAGTAGAACAATTTTTCATTCAGGAAATGGAACTTACATCCATTTGATGCGGCATTAATCCAGAATTCCCAATCCTCGAATCCATTATAAGGAATATTGGTATCGTAACCTCCATTTTTATCCCAAACGGAGCGCTTATACACTGCGCAGGCGTCTGCAAAGTTGCCGGTTACAATATCGAGGTNNGAGGTCATCAAATTTCCTCACTTTATACTGTCTCTTTTTTTGGGAGAGGTCTCCGAAAAAAATGGGTTTTGCGTAAACAATATCAATATCCGGGTTTAAGAGAAAGGGAATTGCTTTATTGATATAGTCAGGTGAAATTTTATTATCTGCATCAAGCGGAAGAATATAGGCTCCTTTTGATATTTTAACACCTGTATTTCTGGCACTGGCTGGACCACCGTTTTGCTGAAAAATAACATTATAGCCTTTCGCCTTCAGCGATTCCAGCTTATCTAATGTTGCCTGATCACCAGAACCATCGTCTACAATAATGACTTCAACAGGATAAACTATTTTATCAGCTTCAATACTGTCTAAAGCCTCTTGTATATAAGCCCCATGGTTATAACAGGGAATGACAATTGAAACCAGGGGATTTTTTTGATCCATGAATTTTGTGGGGGATTAGTGCTTGATGTCGTTCTCGTGTGCCGTTACTTCCTTCTCCTTCTTCCACCATCTCCATCCAATATAACCCATAATGGCCAGTGGGGCACCGGCGAGGTAAATAATGGCAGAATTCAATGCTTTCGCAGGCCTTTCACCCAGTTGTGAAGCCGTTTTGGTACATATGGAACACTGAGCTTCAGCAATCTGGCTTATCAGCAGTAAAACACCTGCACAAATCATCATCTTAGATACCTGCTTCATACCTGTAGAGTTTATGCAAAGATAGGAGTATAAAACAGAGAAATAAGGAACATGAAATAAGGAATCAGGAAGGGAATACATTCACTTTCTCATTTCTGATTCCTTATTTCTCCGTTCCTCTGTTTTCCTTATCTTTCTTGTTCAACTTCTACCTATGCAACAACGCAGACAGTTTCTACAACGAATGGGATTGCTGGCAGGAGCATTTTCCGCAAACAGTCTTTTTCAGCAGGCACATGCTGCCGAATGGGAAGCTGCTCATAGCAGGGTAGCCTCTCTCTCTCCCGATCAAATCGCTACAGATGAAGACTACTGGAGTGTAATTCAACAAGGATATACGGTTAACCCGGCTTTGATTAACCTGAACAACGGGGGTGTTAGTCCTGCACCCAGGATTGTTCAGGAAGCCGTAGAACGTTTTAACCGGATGTCGAATGAGGGGCCTTCCTATTATATGTGGCGTATTCTTGATCAGGGCCGTGAACCACTCAGGTATAAACTCGCCACACTGGCGGGCTGTTCACCTGAAGAAATTGCGGTGAACAGGAATGCAACAGAAGCGCTGAATACGGTGATCTTTGGTCTTGAGCTGAAAGCAGGTGATGAAGTGATTGGTACCAAACAGGATTATCCGAATATGATTCAGGCCTGGCGTCAAAGGGCATTACGGGAAGGAATTGTGTACACACAAATCAGTTTCGATTTTCCCATTGAAAATGATGAAACCATTGTAGCTGCATTTGAAAGAGCTATTACACCCAAAACAAAAATTCTGCACCTCACACATATCATTAACTGGATCGGGCAAATATTACCAGTTAAGAAAATTGCACAAATGGCTCATAAAAGAGGCATTGAAGTAATTGTAGATGGGGCACATTCTTTTGGTCTGCTCGATTTCAAAATTCCTGACCTCGAATGTGATTATTTTGGTACCAGCCTGCATAAATTTTTGAGTGCCCCTATTGGAAGCGGGATGTTATGGATTAAAAAAGAAAAGATTGAAAAAATATGGCCACTGGTATGTAACGATAAACCCAGGAGTAACGATATAAGAAAGTTTGAAACCATTGGTACCAGAAGCTTTCCGATAGAACAGGGTATTGGAGAAGCATTGAATTTTCACAATGCCATTGGTGCCAGAAGAAAAGAAGAACGGATACGTTACCTTAAAAATTATTGGGCAGGAAAAGCAAAAGAGATACCTGGTGTAAAAATTCACACTTCTTTCAAACCCGAATATGCCTGTGCCATTTGTGGGGTATCTGTTGATGGTTTAACTCCTGCGCAGCTCGATCAGGCATTATTCAACAGCTATAAAATACATACTGTAGGAATTGTATGGGAAAACATTAGTTGTGTGCGTGTAACACCACACGTATATACCAAACTCCAGGACCTCGATAAACTGGTATTTGCACTGGAGGAAATTGCGAGGAAAAAAGTTTGATTTTTTGATCTTTGATTTTTCGATTTGAAAGGGAACTCCCATAAATCAAGAAATCAAAGATCAAAAAATCAAACTTACTCCTCCACTCTTATTTTCATTCCACCAGAGTTTGCCACAAATTCGGGCGCATACATACATTGTATACTGGCGTTACCTGTGGAGAATACACCTGTATGGGTAATGAATACCGGATAATCAAATACATAAGTGCCTTTTCTGAGATGACTGATAAAGAAATTGGTACTGGCATCTTTGGTACTTTCATAATAACCCAATCCATCCTGCCATTTATAACCACTCAATACATTTACAGGTTCCATGGTAGATGCCCGCGTGTCTTTGAGATGGAGATATTCCATTTCACGATCACTTTTTAATATTAAGCGGATCACCAGTTTATCGCCGGGTTTCAAAATATTGTTTTCAGTAACGGGCTCCAGTACTTTTCCTGTAGTACTGTTACGTTCGATAAATAATTGTTTGCTGATGGATAAAGGTGTGGCAGAAGTAGTAATCTTATCCATGTCTTCAAAATACTGCCAGTAAATA
>DPWF01000202.1:8677-10583 GCA_003526435.1 Chitinophagaceae bacterium
CGGCCTTCTATTCTTTGCTGGAAATAACCTGTTCCTGCTTCTGTTTTGCGATCCTGGTTAGTGTAACTGTTATTGCCCAGTTGAATGCTGATGTTTTTTTCTGTGTGTAAAAGATCGGTTCCGGTCATTAACAATGCATAACAGGCTTCGGCAGTGGCCACGGTGGTTTTCCAGTTATTACTTTGTTTGTTGAGTAATAACCAGTTTCTTGCTTCATCAATAGAATTGTTGCCATTTAACATTGGCTGCCCCTGTTGAAGTTCTTGCAGGAATTGGATCATAGTGGCCTGATGCTCAATTGGCGTCTGGTACCAGGAATAGGTGAGCCTGTCTTTCCAGTACAATGTTGATTTTGACTCTTCTCTTACTGCATTTTCCAGAACAGCACTGCGAAGATTTACGTTTACATAGCGGATTTCATTGTTGCGGTAATACACCAGTCCAAGTAATGCACGATGGTAAATAGATTGTTGATGTATCTGCAACTTACCACGGTTGTAAAAAAAGTTATAAGCTTCTGCATATTTAGGTAATGCAATATCTCTGTAAAAACTGCGCATATAGAGGTATTGAATATGCGAGCCGGAAATAAGGGTACGGGTAGTATCCAGTTTCGATTTTTTCCAGGACTGGTATTCTTTGTTGATGGCTTCATCCATGAAAGCAACAGATTTTTCAATCAGGGGTTTGAGGCGGATGGCGATATCTGGTGTAAGCGCGCCGATTCTTTTCAGTTTTCCCAAACCTGTAATCACATAATTGGTCATATAACGATCGCCATACCCGCCTTTGAACCAACTGAAACTTCCATCAGGTAATTGCATATCCTGGATCTTTTGTATCAACTGATCGGCCTGCTGACTTAACCGAAATACATCAAACAGCATGGCGATATTTTTCTGTTGTTCTTCTTCACTCTGTGCCGCAAATACCCAGGGTGTTTCTTCAATCATAATCTGCTTCAATGAGGCATTTAGTTGCAATTTACTTTTGGCAGTAGCCGTATCTTTTAACCAGGATTCAAATACCTTTCTGATTTTTGGATCTCTGTTGATGATGTAACTACCCAACGCATTTGCATAAAAGCGATTGAAAGTTTGTTCCACACATTCATAGGGATATTCCATCAGGTAGGGGAGTGCACGTATGGCTTCCCAGATGGGATTGGTTGTATAGTTGATAGTAACAGCCTCATGCGTTAAGCTCGGACTATTGGCTTGTATCAGTTTCTCAAAACGGAAAGATTGCGTGGTGTCTTTGGTAATGAGTATCGGCAAACTTTCTGTCACCAATTGACGGTTGGTTAATACCGGCAACATATTTTCTTCTCCATCACTATAAGTATCTGCTTTTGCAGAAAGCCGCCAGGTAAGTGTTTTGTTGAAACTGAAAGGAACCTGCACCGGAAATTTGATGGCGGTGCTTTGTCCGGCAGCAGCCGTAAAATACTGCACCGGAAAAACATTCTGGAACCAACCATCTACTGAAGTGCCTGTAGCGGCATCTATCAGCTCCAGTACCACCTGTCCGGAAATTTCTTTATTGCTGAGGTTGGAAATTTTGGCGCTGAGTTCCATTTTATCACCTTCTCTTACAAAACGTGGAGCATTGGCCTGAACCATTAATGTTTTCTGTGTAATAATACTGGTGCTATTGCTGCCAAAAGCAAGGTCTTTTGTATGCGCCAGACTCATCCATTTCCACCTGGTTAATGCATCGGGCATGGTAAAACTGAAACTGTAATTGCCTGCAGTATCTGCATACAGGTGTGGAAAGAAGAAAGCGGTTTCATTGAAGTTTTTGCGGATGGTAACAGGAGGGGCGTTATCTGAAGTAGTAATAAGGATAGCGCCGTTTGCACCGGCGGAACCAAATTTTGCCACTGCTTCCTCTCTGGACAAGATCG
>DPWF01000202.1:10632-15790 GCA_003526435.1 Chitinophagaceae bacterium
GCAATATTGGGGGTGCCGGCTATTATTTTTCCATTGACTACAAACAATAAACCAGCGGTAGTTATATTGGCATTAAAACCTCTTATGGAAACATTACTCATTCTGTCTTCCTCATTCAGAACAAGGCCAGCCTGAGTTGTATAATTAAAGCTGGGAGGAGATGCAGCAGCTACTTTGCTCATGCTTAATTCATTGGTGTTCGATAGTCTGGAGACAGCTTCTTTATTATATTCCCCCTCAACTCTCATACCATATGCCCTGCCAATCAAATTAGAGGAGATCACATTCTCCAGCATTTTCTCAACATGCTTCTTCAATCTTTCAGAAACAGTGGGCCCTGCATAAGCAATCCATTGGCGGATATTTCTTTCATACAGGTCGTTATAACTTTCTGCCAAGCGATCATAAGTTTCAAAAGTTTCAGGTATGTACCCCCATGAAAGAACAGGGTTTTCATGCGCAACAATGCTGGTGAAATTCCTTCCTGCTGAAAAATTATTGGTTAAATAATTGACGGGCCACAATGAAGGAATATTCAACTGGTGATTCCTGAACTGGTCAAGCGAGGCATCGTACATTGTTGTAAGTAGTTCCGATGCCACCTGTTCATTTTTTTGTCCCTTAACCTGTACGGTCCAGGTTTCTTTGCTGCCAGGTTCTGTTTTATTTCTGAAACTGTTGTAGTGAACGGTTAACTGTTTATTGGTCCAGGGAACTTCTATTCTTGTCTGATAACTATATAAACGGTTATTTAAAATATATGCTTCAGCTACCACGAAACCTCCTCTGTCTGTTTCTTCTGGTATAAAACGATTTATTGTAAAACCTTTTCTTCTTAACTGGTATTCGATTGTAGCTTTTTTGTTTTTCTTCTCTGTTTTTTGAATCACAAACAGGTCTTTTGCATAAGTGCCACTGATATAGATGGCTGTATCGCCTGGTTCAACGCTTGTTTTCGGATTCAGGTTAAACTGATAAGTTGTAAATGCCATTTGCTGCAACTGGCTGTTGAAAACAGTGGTGTATTCCAGTGATTTTATTTCCTTGCCATCTTTATCTGTGGTACTTGCTTCAATTTTATACTGTCCGGAAGGAAGTAGTTGATTCAAAGCAAGAGCAGATAATGTTTTTGTGTTGATCACTGTTTCCTGCACCAGTTTTTGCACCGGCCACTCAGTCATTTCTGTTTCTGAAGCATATTCATCATGCGGGAACAATGCTGTAAATTCTTTTTCATTCATCAGGAACTGATCTGGTTTCTCCCAAAGTCTTTTTCTGATGAGTCTTTCAGGAGACTGGAGTGCATATATTTTTACAGTAACAGCAGCGGGTTCAGGTTCATTACTGAGGTTGGTGGTTTTGATGCCGATTTCTTTGAGGTCTTTGCTGTCTGTTAATTTTGGGCTTTCTATACGGAGTTGTAATGACTGGTAGCCAATATTAATATCTGTACTGGCGGTTCTTGTTTCGCCATTTGCATCGGTAACAGTAGCATTGATGGAGAAAGTAAAAAGGGTATTAATATTGTCGTCCTGCGTTATGTCATCCGCATTTGCTTTGAAGACGATGCTGAAATTACCTGAGGCGTCTGTTGTTACATTGCCATTGCCGATTTCTCTTCTGTTATCCATTCTTGATGGACCTCTCCGATACCAGGGATAGAGGGTTCTTGTGTAGCGTGTGATATTATATACCACTTTGGCACCATCGATGCTATTACCAGCAAAGGCTTTGGCATTTCCGGTAAGGGCAATACTGTCATTTAAACGATAACTGCCTTTGGGTTGTTCCAGTGAAACAGCATAGGTAGGCCGCTTATATTCTTCGACAGAAAAATTTGTGCTTCCGTTTTTTATACCAGTTGTATAAATGCTGAAGCTGCCTGTTAAAGCTTTTACAGGTAACTGGAATTTGCCACTGAATGAACCAAATTCATTCAGGACATAGGGTAAGGAATCAATTTTTCTCCTGTTTACATCCTGTAAAATAACCCAGCCTGAGTCTTTTGTAAGTAATTTGCTGGTTTTGTTTTCATAAGAACGTGTTACACCTATTCCTTTGAAATGCACGGTTTGTCCGGGTCTGTAAATGGATCGGTCGGTAAAAAAGAAAACCTGTCTTGCGTTTTTCTCAAACTTGATCAGTTCTTCTGAACCAATGGATTCTTCATTTGAAACAGCACTTAAATATTCATAATCACCTTGCTGAAATGCAAGCTGGTCGCTTTTTGTCTCAAATCTGTAACGGAAAAAACCGCTGTTGTACTTCTCGACAAAACTGAAATATCCGTTATTATCTGTAACAAGCTTACTTACAGTTTGATATTCATTTTTTCTGGTAGTATTATTATAACTCTGTTGCTGTATGGTAACATTTACATTCGGCAAAGATTTCCCGGTTTCTCTGTGAACCACAAAAAAGTCGGAGCCGTTTTTAATGTAGCTGATATTCGATACCATAAAAGGTAAATACCTGAGATGGCTTAGACTGTCATGGAAGGGTAAATCATTAGAACAAAGCAATGCATAATTACCGGCAGGCAAACCCGGCAATGCCATTTCTGTAGCATGTAACTGGTGATCATTTGTTTTTGGTAATGCAATCGCAAGCGATTTAACCGCTTTTTGTTTGACAATCTTTTTCCAGAAACCTCTTTCCCAAATTTGTTCTGTTGACATTTCTTTATCATCCAGACGTATAATACGGATATAGATACTATCGATATTCCTGAAATCAAGTTTTGCCCTGAATGGTTGATTAATAAGATTAACCTGCTCCGTTTTTAGCATCACCTGTTTATGCAAAATCTGACCTAACTGATTCTTCATTTTTTGTACACCATGCGAATTAGTTTCGAAGCTGCTTATTGCTTTTTCGATGATCTTTTTAGCTTCTGTATAAGCATAACGATGTGTAGTGTCGCCAAAAGGAGCATAGGTTCCGGCTCTGTTGATATACAATTCAGCCAGTTTTGCCCAAATTTCTGCGGTAATGGAATTGGTTGGATATTGTTCAGTTAACTGCCGAAGCGCTGCTTCGTATTTTTTCTCTTTATCCTGAAAGGAAGCCTGTGCATAAACCCAATTGAGTCTTTCGAAATTGAGAAACAATAGAAAGTTTTTGTCATCATCTGCATTATGATGGGAAAGTATTTTTTTATACAGCATCAGTGTGTTCCAGCTTGCTGAACTACTGTCAGGAGTTGAGAAATTAGCTTTGATAAATTCCGATAACGGCGCCAGTGAATTTTTATCAGTTAATGGATAAGCCTCTACGGGTTTGCTTATATAAGAATGTCCTGATTCGAAGAAGTCAAGCGCTTCCTGAATTGCCAGATCGTATAGACTGGTATTGGGATATCTTTTGGTACCTCTTATCAGCACCGCATCAAATTGTTGGATGGGGATGGATTGCAATGTTTTTTCATTACGCAGTACATTAAGGTAGAGCGATGAAGTTTTTTTATAAAAATCATCCATCGACCATGTATCCATATCTTTTTCAGAGATGGTTGTCTTTTTTCTATTGTAAATCTGCCAGCGGTAATCATTAAAATATAGGCTGATTTTTTTAGCCAATAGTAATTGCAGCAGTTGTTTGACAACAGGTTCCTTTTCAGATGAAATTTCAGTGATCAGATCAGCTACAATTTCTTTTTTTCCTTTTTCTGTAACAGTGTTTTCGATTGTGTAGCGATAGATCAATGCTTTAACTTTTTGCGCCGGAAGATTTTTTTGTACAGCTTTCCGGTACAGTTCATTCACTTTTGTAAGGGCCGTTTTATTTTGTCCACGCTCAAGTATTAAAGTGTCGATGGTAAACCATTCTTTCAGGAAACTGGTATCGGGTTGTTGGGCCTGTGCATTAAAAGAGAAGAAACAAATCAATGTAAGAACTGCTAAACTGAATTGCATGCATCAAAATTTAAGTAGAAAAATACGTTCTATTTATTTGGGATGCAAACATCATTCATATTCATATGGATATGACCGGATTAACAAAAGTTTAGTAGGAGGCTCTTCCCTAAAAAACGAAAGCTTGCGGCTTTCGCCACAAGCTTTACCCCCAATTTGTAGTTGTTTGAATACTCCTTTGAGTGTTTCTTAACAGATTGCAAATTGCGACCTTATTGTCATAAAGCCTATACCACAAACTCGGTATTTTGGGTGATAATAATAAGATAACAGAGGGACGGGAAAGAAAGGGGAAGAAATAAGAAAGAGGGAGACAAGGAGTAAGAGATAAGGGACAAGAAACAGGGGACAAGAAATATAGAATAAGAAACAAGAGATAAGGAGGAAGGAGCAAGAAACGGGGATTGGGGGGAATGAAAAAAGCCTGCATGGGTTATATGCAGGCTTTGATGTTATATTTTGTTATTTTATTTTTTCAGGGCGGCGGCCATGGTTTTGCCGATATCGGCAGGGCTGGCTACTACATCGATACCACATTCAGCCATGATCTTCATTTTAGCTTCAGCAGTATCATCAGCACCACCAATAATGGCTCCGGCATGACCCATACGGCGGCCGGGAGGTGCAGTTTGTCCGGCAATAAAGCCTACCACCGGTTTTGTTTTATTGTCTTTGATCCAACGGGCGGCTTCGGCTTCCATACTACCTCCAATTTCACCAATCATGATGATACCATCGGTTTCAGGATCGTTCATCAGTAATTCTACTGCTTCTTTGGTAGGGGTACCGATAATAGGATCACCACCAATACCGATAGCGGTACTGATACCCAATCCGGCTTTTACCACCTGATCGGCTGCTTCATAGGTAAGTGTTCCACTTTTTGAAACGATACCAATGCGACCGGGTTTAAAAATAAATCCGGGCATGATACCCACTTTTGCTTCACCGGCAGTAATAACACCGGGGCAGTTAGGGCCAATGAGGCGGGTTGACTTACCCAGCATATAGTTCTTTACTTTCACCATATCCTGTACAGGAATACCTTCGGTGATACATACGATGAGGCCAATACCTGCATCTGTTGCTTCCATAATAGCGTCTGCGGCAAAAGCCGGAGGCACAAATATGATACTTACATTGGCGCCTGCTGTTTTTACTGCATCTGCAACAGTATTGAATACAGGACGGTCGAGATGTGTGCTGCCACCTTTGCCCGGTGTAACGCCACCTACTACATTGGT
>DPWF01000182.1:0-129 GCA_003526435.1 Chitinophagaceae bacterium
TTAATACATTATACTGCAATAAAAAAGGGATGTCTAAAAAACATCCCTTTTTTATTGCAGTATACTATCCCGTTAAGGAATCCATATTTTATATACCAGGTAACAGATGATGGCTCCCAGCAAAGCAAT
>DPWF01000182.1:166-2466 GCA_003526435.1 Chitinophagaceae bacterium
ACTCTTTTCTTTTTCAGGAAAAAGAGCATCACAAGACCACTAAGCGATACCAGTACCAGGAAAACTGCAGAAAGATCTATTAGCCAGCGCCAGGCATGTCCACTATCGCGCCCTTTGTGCAGATCATTAAAGATGGCAATGGCTCCAAGCTTCAACTCAGTTAATTGCATAACACCATCCTGCCGGTTGATGAAAGCATCGGCACTATAACCCGGCCCGCGAAAGGAAACCAGGCACTGGTCTTCCTGTATTAGAAAATCGCTTACATAACCCCTGATGGCATATTGTTTACGAAGCAACTCAACAATCTCCATTTTTTTGATCTCTGTTGTATCAGTTGCATTGACCCAGTTGGCAGGTATGGTTCCGTTGATTTTGTTTTCCCTTTCCACCGATTCATCAAACCATTCAAGATGGTTGAGTGTGATACCCGTAACAGAAAAAAACAGTACGATGACAAAACTGAACATCGAGAGATAGATATGCAACCAGCGTGAATAACGGGCTGTAAGTTTTTTCCACTCCGATTGTTTTTTTCCGGATGTATTAGCCACTGGTTTTGAAGCCTGTTTAATTTCCATTCGACTTCTTTTGATAATCCAGTGATGCTGAACTTACTTCCGGGTTTCCGGCAATATCAATATGTTGCTTTTTCCCGATTTTTATTTCCTGACGCATGATCTGGTATGTACCATGTTCGCGTGCAGCTTCTATAAAAACGGTATAGGTACCCTGTTTCACCAGGTTGCCATTGTCATCTTTGCCGTCCCATTTCAACGTATATTTTCCAGGTGTTCTGGTCGCACTGCTGGTTGAACTGATATTATTAGGCCCCGATGAGAACTGTCCATAATATGTAGCATACCAGGAACGCATATCGTTCAGCCACTTGGGTTTGTTGAACCAGAGGGCCAGGAGGCGTACCGGTTTTTTATCGGCATCCGTTACCCATACTGCCACAAAGGGGCGACGTATCCTTGTTCCTTCAATCGTGGCCAGTTCAAGATTAATGGCAAGTTCATATTTGGTATCCCAGTCTTTCGCGGCGGCTGTAACCGATCTTGTATTTGCAGGCTCAACTGTTGCAGCAGGGTTTATTTCATCCCAACCATCGCTCTTGATTCTTTTGCCATCGGCTGTAATAAGCATGTATTCGGCTCCGGGTATGGAAGCTACCAGTTCTTCTCCTTCTTTCGGACTCAACACATTCAATGCAGTTGCCAGCGCGCCTGCATCTGTGGCATTATCTGCGATTACTGTAGCACTGATTACCTGGCTTGCAGGATAACCCGTTCTGGGATCTACAATATGAGAATACCATTTACCTTCTATAAATACCCCTCTACGATAATTACCGCTGGTGGCCACCGTTTTATTGGCTACCTGTATTTGTGAGATAGGCAGATCGTTTTCTGCATCAGCTTTTGGATTGGCGATCATCACCTGCTCTGTATGTTCGCCCCGCACTAAAATATCACCACCAATATTTACCACCACTCCCTGTACACCCGGTACTTTCAATGCTGCATCGGCTGCTTTTTGCAGGATATAACTTTTGGCAAACGAATTCAACATCAGTGCCGCATCGGTTTTATGTGTGGCCGTCTGTTTGTTTGCATCGAGTTCATAATGCTGTTGCCGGATTGCATTCAGCACTTCTTTTATTTCCTGTTCAGAAGGTGTCCGGTTTTCCCTGGCTGTTGTTTTCCAGAGTTTGCCAATGGCTTCTGCGGATGCATCCAGTGCTCCTTGGGTTTTGCTGCGCCATTGCTCAAACAATGATAACACTTCGAATAATTCCGATGAAACAGGTTGCGCAGTATTGGTTGTTGTTTTCCATTGACTGAACTCACTGGATGGATCGTACCCACTCAGTATTTTATTGAGCCTGTCAATTTCTGCCAATGCAGCATTTTCGGCTTTACCGGCGTTTTGTTCCTCTCCGGCTATAATTTTTATTTCCATGGATGTACCCAGCACATTCTCGTAATCAGAGATAAATATTTTCGCGGGTTTTTCCGGGGTAATGGTGGCACTGCTAAAAAGTGTTACCAGTAAAAGCAATAGAGACAGTCTTCCGGTTGTTTTCATGAAGTAAAATGGGTTTGTATGGGTCTATGATTCATTGTTTGTTCCTGACAGTTTGATAGCATGTACAAGTTGCGTCAAAAGTAATGGCATTCAAATGGACAGGTTTACCAGATCGGTAAAAAGACAATAGACAGATTTTTCCGGTCGATCCCCGCTGGTTAAGGGTTTGATGAAAATTTTACGCAAAAGTTTAACTCCTCCATTATCTC
>DPWF01000182.1:2502-2656 GCA_003526435.1 Chitinophagaceae bacterium
GTAGAAATCTCCCGTTGAAAAATCATAACTTTGCAGACTTACCGGGGTCGTACTGGTTTTGACAGCATATGGTACGGTTGGTGTAAGCATGCAGTGCGTTGGATAATTAGCACTTTAATCTGAATATTCAAACTTCAAATGGCAATACACAGTA